>JAZMZX010000065.1:0-3372 GCA_045586225.1 Eubacteriales bacterium | reverse complement strand
TTCAGTATCGGTAACAGCGAAGGGCTGGTTAACGATGAGCTTGAGAGTATCGAGGCCGAAATAATTGTCGATGTCACGGCCGTTGATGGTTACAACACCGGAACCGGGAACGATGCGAACGCGAGCAACGGAGCTTTTTCTTCTGCCGGTGCCGTAGAAATAAGGTTTAGCGCTGGTATACATTTATTCGTCCTCCTATTATATTTCGTAAGCTTCGGGCTTCTGAGCCTGCTGCTTGTGCTCGGCACCGCGATATACGTGCAGACGGTTGATGGACTTAGCTCCGATGGAGTTCTTGGGGAGCATGCCCTTAACTGCGAGACGCATTGCGAGCTCGGGACGGGTCGCCATAAGGGTCTTGTACTGAACCTCTTTGAGGCCGCCGATGTAACCGGAATGGTGACGGTAATACTTCTGAGTGAGCTTGTTGCCTGTGAGAACTGCCTTTTCTGCGTTTACGATGATAACGTATTCGCCGCAGTCAACGTGAGGCGTGAATTCGGGACGGTGCTTGCCGCGGAGAATGGTAGCAGCTGCAACAGCGGTCTTGCCGAGGGGCTTGCCTGCTGCATCGAGAACGTACCACTTGCGTTCAACCGTCTCTTTTTTTGCCATGTAGGTCGACATAGTGATTCCTCCGATAGAATATCTAATTTAATAAAAAACGATTTCTTTACGCGGGAAAGAGAGCACACCCTTCCGGCCGCGCGAGTGAAATTATATCACGGGGCTTGGGGCTTGTCAATACACTTTAGAAAAAATCTTATAAAATTTTAATTTACACCCGACTTTTCTCGCAATATCTCTTGAAATCTCCGCTTTTTGCCCGTTTTTGGCCTGCCCTATGCACAAAAAAGGTGCGGTGCGCGTTATAACGGCTATAACCGAAAAGAAAAAACGGCGGTGTATCCACCGCCGTTTTCAGGATGACCAATGTTATCAGCCAAAGATATTAAGCTTTTCCATGCTCTTCTCGATAGCCTTGTTCATAGACTTCTGAAGCTTTGCATAGAGGGTAGCGGGGTTTGCATCCACGTTCTGGAGAGAGGTGTAAGCGGAGCCCCAGTTGAAGAATACGCCCAGGTCGTAGCTTCTCTGCTCGAAGATGATGTCGAGCATTTCGCCGGATTCCTCGTCACGGGAGTAACGGGACTTGAGCTGACCTTCGTAGTATGCGGGGATAAGGAAGTCGGAGCCCTTAGCTGCGAGAGCTTCAACGATGATGCTGGTGGTGTAAGGATCGTCGCAGGAGAGACCGACGGTCAGTACGCAGGAGGAAACTGCGATGTAGGAGTAGAAGCGCTCCTGATCGGAGTTCTGCTTGGGGAAGGGAACGATGCCGAAATCTTCTTCGTTTTCACGGAAGCTGCGGGCATGAGCAATAACTTCGGTAGCAAAGAGAGTTCTTGCAGACTTGAAGATGCTGTTGGCGTTGTTGGAGTTGTCGTAGCATTCGGTGTCGCTCATAACCTCAACGAGATCTTCAAATGCGTTTACGAAGGCTTCGGAGCCCCATGCAAGAACGGGAACGCCATCCTTGTCGATCTCAACGAGCTTGAGACCTGCAGACTGCCAGAATGCGGGATAGTTTTCGCTGTGACCTGCAATACCGAAAATGTCGGTGGCGCTGTCGGCAACGCCGTTTGCGTTAACGTCTTCCTTCACGAGGTTGCCCATTTCGTGCATCTTGTCCCAGGTCCACTCGTTGTTCTTAACGAGCTCATAGGGGCTTTCAAGGCCTGCATCCTCGATCATGGACTTGGTGAAGTATACGCACCAGATGCATTCCTTGTCGGAAAGTGCGATGTCGCCGGAGATCATGTAGTGGTAGCCGCCGAGAGCCAGCTGATCGGTACAGTCGCGGTTCCACCAGGACTTATCGAGATTGATATAGTCGAATTCCTCAATGGGATAGCAGTAACCGGAACCAACAGCGGTAGCGGAGGAGCTCATGTTGTTGAAGCAGATGTCGTAGTCGCCGGTGTTGGCGTCAACGTCGGTCTTGAAAAGGTTGTAAACAGCATCGCCCATGCCTGCGGAGGACTGGGTGATCTCGATGCCGAGAAGATCTTCAACAGCACGGTTGCGTTCGTAGATAGCCTGCTCATACGCATCGTCGGAGGGCTCGTCGAAATCGCAAAGGGTGTAGTTGTAGGTAAGTATGTCGGGAGTCAGTATGTTAAACACCTGGCCGTCGAACTTTTCGTTGGGGATCTCGAGAACATCTTTCTGGGTCTCGGTGCTTTTGTCATCGGTTTCGGCGCCGGTGCCTGTGCCTGCAACGTCTCCGGTGCCTTCGCCGCCGTCAGCAGGATCGGAGCAAGCTGCGAGCGGAATTGTGATCATAAGGAGCACGAGCAGTAAACTCAATAATTTTTTCATAAATACCTCCAAGTATTTTGTAACAAATATACATTATAATGATACCGCAATGCTCACGCGAATATATGAACGAATGGAGAACTATTTATCAACATTGTGAAAATAATATTTCCAATATGTGAATTGGCGGACAAAAGTAGCCCGGCGTTTGCTCCCGATCCTGTTTCTGACCGAAGAGCAAAATAAAAAACCGGCAGATAAACTGCCGGTTTTTATTACACTGATCTTAGAGACCGAGCTTTTCGAACGCCTTTTCGATCTGCTTGTTGGTCTGCTTTTCTACCTTTGCATAGAGGGTAGCGGGGTTAACGTCTACGCTCTTGAGGGAGGAGTATGCAGAACCCCAGTTGAAGAATACGCCGAGGTCGTAGCAACGGTTAGCGAAGATGATGTCGAGCATTTCACCGGACTCTTCGTCACGGGAGTAGCGGGACTTGAGCTGACCCTCATAGTAAGCGGGGATGAGGATCTCAGAGCCCTTAGCAGCGAGAGCTTCAAGAATGATGCTGGTTCTGTAGGGATCTGCGCAGTCCTTACCAACAGTCATAACGCAGGAGTTAACTGCGATATAGGAGTAGTAAGTGTCGATATCAGAGCTATACTTGGGGTAAGGAAGGATACCGAAGTCGTGTTCGTTTTCACGGTAGTCGCGAACGAAAGCGATAACTTCAGTTCCGAAGAGGCACTTACCTTCCTTAAGGCAGGTGGTGATGTGACCGATAGCATCGGAAACGGTAGCGGTAGCGGTCCAGTTTACACATTCGGTATCGTTCATGAGTTCAACGATATCTTCGAATACGTTAACGAACTGCTCAGAGTTCCAGTTTACCTGAGGAGTACCTGCGTCGTCAAGAGAAACGAGGGTGAGACCTGCTGCTTCCCAGCTTGCGGGGAAGTTTTCACCGTGAGTTAAGAAACCGTAGATGTCGCCGGAGTCAAGAGCGCCGGAGCCGTTTTCGTCGGAGGTAGCGGTCATAGCCATCTCGTGCA
>JAZMZX010000064.1:0-5602 GCA_045586225.1 Eubacteriales bacterium | reverse complement strand
CATGCAGCTGACCGATACTAATTGACCGAGGGCTTGAACTACTTCGTAGTTCAATTCTTACAGTTCGATTGAATCGATTTCTTCTCTTTCGGTTAGAAAAGATAAGCACCTTTAGCTCAGTTGGTAGAGCAACTGACTCTTAATCAGTGGGTCCCGGGTTCGAATCCCTGAAGGTGCATATTTTTTATTTAGTAAAAAATACGCTTCGCCTCCTTAGCTCAGTTGGTTAGAGCATCTGACTGTTAATCAGGGGGTCTCAGGTTCAAGTCCTGAAGGGGGCGGATAGAAAAAGCAAGTCTTGCGACTTGCTTTTTCTATTTTTTGTTTATATGAATTGATCAAATTTTAGGGAAGGTGGTGACGGTATGCGTTTATATAGACCGGTAGGACAAGCAGAACTTGAGTTGATAGAAAAATCTGATTACACCAAGTATCCGCCAAGGCTTCCCGAGCAACCTATTTTTTATCCTGTCTTAAATGAAAGATACGCTTCGGAAATCGCAGAAAAGTGGAATAAGAAGGATACAAGCTCCGGATATAAAGGATATGTCACGACCTTTGAAATAGACGATGAGTACGTTTCAAAATATGAGCCGCATATTGTTGGAGCAAGCTATCACGTAGAGCTTTGGATCCCTTCAAAAGAACTTGAAGAGTTTAATAAACACATCATTGGTAAAATAGAAGTGCTGTATATGGTCTGATATTATCTGATCAACAGTTGCATATTAATTATATATATAAAAATCACCCGCTTTGGCAGGTGATTTTTTTGCCTTAAAAATCCCTCTTGCAAAAATGACACCGATATGATAATATAACAACAGTAATATAACAAGTGATATATAAAGAGGTGTAGCATGCCGCCAAAAGTGAAGGTTACAAAAGAGAAGATTATTGAAACTGCCCTTGAGCTTGTACGTGCGAACGGTGCAGGAGCGATCAATGCACGTGCTGTTGCGTCTCGGTTAGAATGTTCGACTCAACCCGTTTTTTCAAATTTCGCATCTATGGCAGAGCTGCAGAAAGCCGTGATGGCAGCTGCGTATGAGAGATATCTCTCTTTTCTTAAAGATGAGTTTGATAAAGGGGAATTTCCGCAATACAAGGCCTTCGGCATGGCATATATCCGATTCGCAAGTGAAGAACGGGAGCTTTTCAAGCTGCTGTTTATGTGCGACAGAAAGGGAGAAGAACTACCTCAAACAAAGGATTTCAGCGATTCGGTTGAGATCATTATGAAAGCAAACGGAATTTCTCGGGAGAAGGCAGAGCTTATGCACCTTGAAATGTGGACTTGCGTTCACGGCATTGCCACAATGATCGCAACTTCATTTCTTGTGCTTGACCGAGAACTTATCAGTAGTATACTGACCGACGTATATCAGGGAATACGAAGAATTCATAGTACAGAGGTGATATAAAATGACTGCAATTAGAACGGAAGGACTGACAAAGCGGTACCGTGACGTGGTGGCCGTTGACTCTCTCTCGCTGACGATAGGGAAAGGAGAACTGTTTTCCCTCTTGGGAGTGAACGGCGCCGGCAAAACCACAACTATAAAAATGCTCTCATGCCTTACGGCACCTACGGCGGGCGATGCGTATTTACTTGACAAGAGTATTTTAAAAGATACAGATCAAGTGAAATCATTCATAGCAGTATCACCACAGGAAACAGCCGTTGCTTCCGGACTTTCAGTACGTGAAAATCTTCAGCTCATATGCGGTGTTCACGGCTTTTCGAAGGAAAAAAGTCGGGAAAAGATAGATGAGCTCGCGGACCTGCTTGACCTCGGCAGCGTTTTAGCGCGGAAAGCGGGCAAGCTTTCTGGCGGCTGGCAGAGGCGGCTTAGCATTGCAATGGCGCTGATAAGCGAGCCGGAAATACTCTTTCTCGACGAGCCCACCCTGGGGCTTGACGTGATATCGAGAAGCGATCTGTGGGATATTATCCGATCATTGAAGGGGAAGGTAACAGTTATTCTCACGACGCACTACATGGAGGAGGCAGAAGCGCTCTCAGACCGTGTGGGGATCATGCGTGACGGGAAGCTTCTGATCTGCGATACCGTTGAAGCAATCAAAAAGGCAGCAGGCACCGAAAATTTCGAGGATGCCTTTATCCGCATTGTTAAGGGGGTGGCAAAATGAGGGTTATCACTTTTGCAGGCAGAAATGCCAAGGAAATAATACGCGATCCCTTGAATCTTGCTTTCGGACTTGGATTCCCCCTTATACTGATCCTGCTTTTAAGCGCTATCCAGGCAAACGTGCCCGTTCCGCTCTTTGAGATAGAGGAGCTTACGCCTGGTATCACGGTTTTTGGGCTCTCGTTTATGACCCTCTTCTCGGCGACCCTTATTGCGAAGGACAGAGGCGGCTCCCTGCTTCAAAGGCTTTACACAACGCCTATGACACCCGCGGACTTCATTCTCGGCTATATGCTCCCCATCGTTCCCTTTGCGGTGATGCAGGGAATCATTTGCTATATAGTTGCCGTTATATTGGGGCTTGAGGTTACCTTGAATATTCTTTTTGCCGTGATCTTTCTCATACCTGTGTCGCTCTTGTTCATTGCGCTGGGGCTGCTCTTCGGAAGCGTGCTGACAGATAAGCAGGTGGGCGGCATATGCGGTGCGCTTTTGACGAATCTTTCCGCGTGGCTTTCGGGTATTTGGTTTGACCTTGAGCTTGTTGGCGGTGCCTTTAAAAAGATAGCGTACGCGCTTCCCTTTGTTCACGCAGTGGAAATGGAGCGCGCCGTTCTTGACGGCAGCTTTGCCGACGTGCTGCCGCACCTTTGGTGGGTGCTTGGATATGCCCTGGCAGCTCTGGTTTTGGCTGTGATGCTGTTTTTGAGACAGATGAAAAAGTGAAAACGTGAAAAGCCCCTGCAGGTGCTCCTGCAGGGGCTTTTGCTGTCATGCTGATGAAAACAAATATTGTCTTTAATTTTGTGTATATTGGGGTTACAAAGACGAAAATATGTGTTAGAATAAGACCAGATAAATTATCCTTTCGGAATGAGGAGTTTACTATGATAACGAAAACATCTACTTCCATCACCGTAACAAACGGAAACGAAACCGTACGTGTTGAAGCATGGGGACGCGGAATCAGAGTACGCACAGTACCCTCCGGTCCTATCCCCGAGGAAAAATGGGCGCTTGAGGATGTTCCTGCGGTCAATGCCAAGGTGGTAACACCCGAAGCAGGTCAGCGCGGTCCCTCATACGTTGAGAATTGCGGCATCCGATGCACGCTTCGCGGCACTTATCTGCGCTTCACAAGCGGCGACAAGCTTCTTTTCGAGGAAGAAAGCTACGAGTGGCCTCTCCACGAGTCTGCACGTCACTATCGCTCCACTCTCGGCTCCGACGGCTTTGAGGCAACCGTAAGATTCAAGGCGTTCGACGGCGAGAAGATCCACGGTATGGGACAGTACCGCGGAGCAAAGTACGATCTTAAGGGCTGCACCCTTGAGCTTGCGCACAGAAATTCGCAGATATCCATTCCCTTCTTTATTTCGAACCGCGGATACGGCTTCCTTTGGAACAATCCCGCTATCGGAAGCGCCACCTTCGCTGAAAACGTAACCGAATGGAAGGCGTTCTCCACCAAGAAGGTGGACTATTGGGTTTGTGCGGCAGACACTCCCGCAGAGATCATCGACAAATATACCGAGGTAACCGGACGCGCATCCGAGCTTCCCGAAAGCCTTCTCGGACTTTGGCAGTGCAAGCTCCGCTACCGCACGCAGGACGAGGTCCTTGCCGTTGCAAGAGAATATAAGCGCCGCGGCATAAAGCTGGACGTTATCGTTATCGACTTCTTCCATTGGATATATCAGGGCGACTGGTCCTTTGACCCGGAATACTGGCCGGATCCTCAGGCAATGGTAGACGAGCTTCAGGAAATGGGCACCCGTCTTATGGTTTCCGTGTGGCCCACAGTTGACCCGAGAAGTAAGAACCACCACGGCTTTGCACATAACGGATATCTCGTAAGATGCGACAGAGGTCTCCCCGTTGTGTTCGACTTCAACGGCCCCGAGCGCATTTACGATGCAACTAACCCCGATGCAAGAAAGTTTGCATATAATATACTGAGAGAGAATTACGGTCAGTACGGAATCGATATGTTCTGGCTCGATGAGGCTGAGCCCGAATATTCCGTTTACGACTACGACCTCTACCGCTACTACCTGGGTCCGGACCTTCAGGTGGGCAATATCTATCCCCGTATGCACTCACAGATGGTGTACGACGGACTCGTTGGCGATGAGAAGAAGGATGTTCTGAATCTCGTTCGCTGCGCATGGGTGGGAAGCCCCAAGTACGGCGCTCTCGTATGGTCCGGTGATATCGACTCCACCTTCGCTCAGATGAAGCGCCAGATCGGCAACGGCATCAACATGGGCGTTGCTGGTATTCCTTACTGGATCTCCGACACCGGCGGATTCTACGGCGGCAATATAAACGACCCCGTGTTCCGTGAGCTTATCGTTCGCTGGTATCAGTGGGCGGTATTCACTCCAGTTCTCCGTATGCATGGCGACAGACAGCCCAACATCGGCGCTCTCGCTCACGACACCGACCGCGGCGGCGGATTCTGCTCCTCCGGTGCTGACAACGAGCTCTGGAGCTACGGCGAAGAGAATTACGAGATCTTCGTTAAGTATCTCGGCATCCGTCAGGATATGAAGAGCTACATCAAGGCAACGGCAGACGAAGCAAGAGTCAACGGTAAGCCTATGATAAGAGCGATGTTCATCGAATTCCCCGAGGATGAGAAGTCCTGGGAATGCGGCGACCAGTATATGTTCGGCGGCGAATATCTCGTTGCTCCCGTTACTGAATACGGCGCAAGAGAGCGTGAGGTATATCTGCCGGCAGGCAAGTGGGAAGCAATGGATGGCAGCGGTATCATCGAAAGCCGCGGCGAGACCGTTACGGCAAAGGCTCCCCTGGACTATATGCCCGTATACCGCCTCGTTAAGTAATAATAAAGCATTGTGTATGGGTGCGCTCTTTTCGGGCGCACCCATAAAAAGTTCACAAGAGCACCGATATTATTAAGGAGAGAAACCAATGAAAGCAAATGAGTTGAAGCTTGGATGGAATCTTGGAAACACCCTTGACGCACCCGACGGTGAAACGAGCTGGGGCATGCCGTACACCACGCGGGAGATGATGAGCGCCATCAGGGACATGGGATTTGACACGGTGCGCATTCCCGTTTCCTGGCACAAGCACGTGTCGTCTGCTCCCGACTACGTTATAGACGGGGCGTGGCTTGAGCGCGTGCGAGAGGTGGTGGACTACGTGCTGGAGCTCCGAATGACGGCCATAATAAACAGCCACCACGATAACGGCGTTTATGCGCCTGCCCCGTCCAACGCGGAGAGGGCAAAGGGGTATTTATCCGCCATATGGCGTCAGGTGGCGGAGCATTTTCGTGACTACGGCGACGGGCTCATCTTTCAGACGATGAACGAGCCCCGCGTTGAGCGCTCACCGTACGAATGGTGGGTGGATACGTCAAACGAAAGCTGTATGGAGTCCGTGAGGGTGATAAACCTTCTGAATCAGGCGGCAGT
>JAZMZX010000063.1:0-4492 GCA_045586225.1 Eubacteriales bacterium | reverse complement strand
CCATAGCGCGGCCCAGAACGAAGCGGGTCTGAGGCATGGGGCCTTCAGCCGCGTCAACGAGAAGGATAACGCCGTTTACCATTTTGAGTATGCGCTCCACCTCGCCGCCGAAATCGGCGTGGCCGGGAGTGTCGATGATGTTTATCTTCGTGCCGTTATAGTTAACGGACGTGTTTTTTGCAAGGATGGTGATACCGCGCTCGCGCTCCAGGTCGCCGGAGTCCATAACGCGCTCGGTTATCTGCTGCTTGTCGTGATATTCGCCGCACTGCTTCAGCATTTCGTCCACAAGGGTGGTCTTGCCGTGGTCAACGTGAGCAATTATCGCAACGTTTCTTAAATCTTCGCGTACCAAATTATACCTCCATACCGCTCTTGCGGCATAATAAAATCGGGATAGATGTTTTCAACAGTTTTTTATTATATCACAACGGTTGGCGGAAATAAATACGGAGAAACGAAAAAACACAGCGAAAACACACTTTTTTGCAAAAAAACTCCCCGAGGGCGTCGGGGAGAGGCATATTTGTGCGCGGGGATCATTCCTCGTCGATAATGGGCGCGTTTGAGTCGAAGCAGGGCTCAACGTTAAGGTGAAGCCACTTGCCGTCACGGAGCTTATTTACGGCAAGCTGGAGGATAACGCTCACCGCCATGCCGATAGCGGGTATCAGCACGTAAAGGGGCAGGCCGTTAAGTCCCACGTTGTTGCCGGAGATGGACTGAACGCCCACGGTGTAGTAAACGGCGGCGGCAGCGGCATAGCCCAGAAGGGGGAGCCAGGAAGCAAGCTTCCAGCCGCACCAAACGAAGGCGAATGCCATGAGCGCAGGGTAGAGGAACTTCATTGCAAAGTCACCGAGATTGATGAGAAAGCCCAGAAGGGGAGTGTCGCCGCAAAGGGCGGAAACGGTGGAGCCCACCTTGGGGATGTTGGTCTGGGTGGATGCCATAACGGATTCCTTGTCTATGCAGAATCCCACGGCGTTGTTCACGAGAAGTCTGATGAGGATAAATCCGATGATCCAAAGTCCGACTCTTGAAAGTCTGTGCAGCTTGGTTTCTTTGTGGAGAGCTTCGATTCCTGTCATGATGAGGTCCTTTCTTTTCTTGTACAGTCTTATATCTATTGTAAAGTGCAGTGCCCGAAGCCGGGTCAAAGGGCTCGCACGAGATCCTTATAGTGCTCGCCGCGCTCCTCAAAGTTGCGGAAGCGGTCGAAGGAGGCGCAGGCAGGGGAAAGAAGAAGGGTGTCGGCACAAAGGGCGGCAGCGCGGCTGTATGCGTGGCTAACGGCAAGGTCGAAGTCGTCGATGACGGCAAACTCCGGAATTTCGGCAGCTCTCTTTTCGAAAACAGACCTGATAAGCCCGGAAACGGCACCCGTCACGGTGACGGAAACGACACCGCCGTGGGCGATGATGGCGTCAGCCAAAGGTTCCATGGGGATCTGCTTGTCGTAGCCGCCCACGATGAGGGATATCTTTCTTTCGGGAAGAGCGGAAAGAGCGGCAGCGGTGCGGGTGGGAGTGGAGTCTATGCTGCCGTTGTAGCAGTTGATCCCGCCGATCTCACGCACGAACTCAAGGCGGTGAGGGACACCGCCAAAGGTGCGCGCCACCTTGTCGGCAACGAGGGCGAGCCTTTCCGCGTCCATGTATTCGGCGGCAACGGCAATGGCTGCCATATAGTTTTCAACGTTGTGGAGTCCCGGCAGCTTGATGGCTCCTCTTCTGAGCACGACCGTTTCCTTGCCGCAAAGGCGAAGGATCACACTGTCGCCATCGAGATAAACGGCGTCGGAAACAGTGTCGGGAACGGGAGTGGACGAGAAGAACGTCACCTTGGCGGAGGTGACGCCGGCAGCAGCGCGGGTCTCGGGATTATTGTAATTGAGCACGGCACGGCGGCAGCCCTCGCCGATAACGCGAAGCTTCGCCTCTATGTATTCCTCCATGCCCGTGTGCCAGTTCAGATGATTTGGCGTGATATTGGTGATAACGGCCGTTTCGGGAGGGGTGGGCATGGTCATAAGCTGGAAGCTTGAAAGCTCGGTGACGGCGTAATCGCCGGCGCCCAGCTCATCGACTCTGGGAAGAAGGGGCGCGCCGATGTTGCCGCCCAGACCAACCTCTGCGGAGCCGGAAAAGGCCTCGGAGAGGATAAGATGGGTAAGAGTCGTTGTGGTGGTCTTGCCGTCGCTTCCGGTGATGGCGATCCTGTGCGCGGGAGTGAGAGCATAGAAAAGCTCCATCTCGCTGGTGAGGATAGCGCCCTTTTCCAGAGCCTTTACGATCCCTTCTGCATCGGGGCGGAGACCCGGCGTGCGGAAGATAACGGCGGGACCGATATCGTCCAGATATCCTTCACCGAAAATGAAGCGGACGCCTCTTTCTTCAAATGTGGAAACGGGGGCGGTCTTTTCCACCTGTTCTCTCGCCTTACCGTCGCGGACGGTAACGGACACACCCAGACGGAGCAAAAATTCCGTCAGAGGTACGTTTGAAATGCCGAAGCCCAGTACAACAGCGCCGCGGGCGCGGCAATTTTCAATTATATCTTTTCCCGTGATCTTCATATGATGGGTCCTTTTCGTCAGTTTTGTTTTTGTACGCTCTTATATTCGTCGTAGAATTTATAGTAGGGACAGTCGGAGGTGTTCTTCCTTAAGAATTTCTCCATTTCGTCCTCGTCCAGCGACATCTGACAGGCATAGTCGTCGGTGTATTCGTCGTAATCGTAGTAAACGCAGTCCTCACAGCGGCTGGCGCGCTTTTTTGTCACTTTTTTCTTTTCCATAAAGCCTTACACAAAATAATAATATGCCGACGGGGTCCGTCGGTTAATATTATAAGCCTTTGCCGCCCCGAAATCAAGACCTTTGCCCCCCGGGGAAAGGAACGCATAGCGAAAATATAAACGAAAATATAAAATTTAAACTCGGTGTAAACTTTATCGGCTGCCATTGAAAAAAACGGAGCTATTTGATATACTTAAATGAGTATATGTGAAAAGTTGCCGTTTTTCGGCAAGGACGATTTTTATAAAACAAGGATGGAACAAAAGTTGAAAAAGTTAGCTCTCATCGCACTCGCAGCATCGATCCTTCTCGTGCTTCTCACCTCCTGCGGCACGGGCAGCACCTTCGGCGTTAAATTCGAAGCATCCGGCAGCACCGCAAAGGTGACAAGATACGTTGGAGACTCCACCGTGGTGGAGATCGCCTCAGAGTATAAGGGTGCCACCGTCACCGAGATCGCTGATAACGCGTTCAAGGACGAGATCATCACAAAGATAGTTATTCCCGATTCCGTTACCCGTATCGGTGCCGGCGCGTTCCAGAACTGCAAGGCGCTTGAAGAGATCGTTATCGGATCCGGAGTTAAAGAGATCGCAGAAAACGCATTTTTCGGCTGCTCCGCTCTCACCAAGGTGACTCTTTCCGCGGGCGTTGAGTCTATCGGAACCGGCGCATTTATGAACTGTGAGCTGCTTGAAAGCGTAACTCTTCCCGACACGCTCAAGAAGATCGGACCCAGCGCATTCTACGGCTGCTCCGCTCTCAAGTCCATCACCATCCCCGCAGGCGTTGACACCATCGACAACGGACTTTTCTGGGGCTGCACCAAGCTCGAGTCCGTTAAGTTTGCCGGCTCTCTCTCCACTATCGGTGAGTTCACCTTCAATAAGTGTGCGTCTCTCTCCGATATCGAGATCCCCGCATCCGTTACGTCCATCGGTATGTCCGCGTTCAGCGAGTGCACATCCATCAAGTCCCTGACCATTCCCGCAGGCGTTACCGTTATCAACGAAAGAACCTTCTATAAATGCGCGTCTCTCGAGACTGTCTCTCTTCCCGAAGGACTCACCACCATCGGCGTGGACGCATTCGTTCATTGCCTCTCCATTGCAGAGTGCAAGCTTCCCTCCACACTGACCCTCATGGAAGAGGGCGCATTCTCCGGATGCTGCTCCCTCAAGTCTATCACCATCCCCGAAAGCCTCACCGCTATCCCCAAAACTGCATTCCTCGATTGCACCGCTCTTGAAACGGTGAACTTCCACGACGGCATTCTGACGATCGGCATCAGCGCATTCGCAAACTGCACCTCTATCACCGAGATCGTCATCCCTAAGGGCGTGACCGAGATACCCATCTCCGGATTTTCCGGATGTGAATCCCTCGACTACGTGACCATCCACGAATACGTTACTAAGATCCCCGATTCCGCATTCGACAAGTGCGGCAGCTTCACCGTAAAACTCTGGTCCGGCTCCTTCGCGGAGGCATGGGCAACCGAAAAGGCAAAGCTCACCGAGGTCATCGGTAAAGCAAGTGCTCATTAAGCACGCGCTCATTAAGCACGCGCTTGATAAGCAAGTGCTCGATAAGCACGCGCTCTATAAGCGCCCCCGTCCGTAACCGGGCAAAAAGCTTTCATAAAACAAAAAAACGACGCGTAAAACGCGTCGTTTTTGTTTTGTTTTATCC
>JAZMZX010000062.1:0-22384 GCA_045586225.1 Eubacteriales bacterium | reverse complement strand
CGACCAAACGTACTCTATGCCATCGCATACGAAGGAGATAAGCTCTCCACCCTTTTCGGTGCATACAGCGGTACTGTTATCGGTCTTAAGTGTAAAAGTCATAGCATTATCCGTGCCTTTCCTTAACAGATTTAAGTTTATGTCTTATCAGAAACGGATCTTCTCCTCGAGGTAAGCCTTGAGAGAATCCATGGGGATACGCACCTGCTCCATTGTATCACGGTCACGTACGGTTACGCAGCCGTCGTTCTCGGAGTCAAAGTCGTAGGTGATGCAGAAGGGTGTACCGATCTCGTCCTGACGTCTGTATCTCTTACCGATGGAGCCTGCATCGTCGTAGTCGACCATGAAGCTCTTGGAAAGCTCGTCGCAGAGCTCGCCTGCGGGGCCTGCAAGCTTCTTGGAAAGAGGAAGAACAGCAGCCTTGAAGGGTGCGAGAGTGGGATGGAAGTGGAGAACAACACGGGTGTCGTTCTTTGCTTCGTCGATAACTTCCTCGTCGTATGCATCGCAAAGGAATGCGAGAACGGAGCGCTCAACGCCGAGAGAGGGCTCAACAACGTAAGGAATGTAGTGCTCGTTGGTCTCGGGATCGAAGTAGGTGAGATCGCGGCCGGAGGTGTTCTGGTGCTGAGTAAGGTCGTAGTCGGTACGGTCAGCAACGCCCCAGAGCTCGCCCCATCCGAAGGGGAAGAGGAATTCGAAGTCGGTGGTCGCCTTGGAGTAGAAGCAGAGCTCCTCGGGATCGTGGTCGCGGAGGCGGAGGTTTTCTTCCTTGATGCCAAGGGAGAGGAGCCAGTCGCGGCAGAATCCGCGCCAGTATGCGAACCATTCAAGGTCGGTATTGGGCTTGCAGAAGAATTCAAGCTCCATCTGCTCAAATTCGCGAACGCGGAAGATGAAGTTACCGGGAGTGATCTCGTTACGGAAGGATTTACCGATCTGAGCAATACCGAAGGGGAGCTTCTTTCTTGTGGTGCGCTGTACGTTTGTGAAGTTCACGAAGATACCCTGCGCCGTTTCGGGACGGAGATATACTGTGTTCTTCGCATCCTCGGTAACGCCCTGGAAGGTCTTGAACATCAGGTTGAACTGACGGATATCGGTGAAGTTGTGCTTGCCGCAGGAGGGGCAGGGAATGTTGTGCTCTTCAACAAAGTCCTTCATTTCTGCGTGGGTGAACGCATCGATGGGGCGGTCGAGAGCGGTGCCGGTTTCCTGGCAATAGTCCTCGATAAGCTTGTCTGCGCGGAAGCGCTCCTTGCACTCGCGGCAGTCCATAAGGGGGTCGGAGAATCCGCCAAGGTGACCGGAAGCTACCCAGGTCTGGGGATTCATAAGGATGGCGGAGTCGAGTCCTACGTTATAGGGGTTCTCCTGAACGAACTTGCGCCACCATGCGCGCTTTACGTTGTTCTTCAGCTCTGCGCCGAGAGGACCGTAGTCCCAGGTGTTTGCAAGACCGCCGTAGATCTCGGATCCGGCGAATATGAAGCCGCGATTCTTGGAGAGCGCGACGATCTTATCCATTGTTTTGTCTGTGTTTTTCATATATACCTCGTGGATTTATCAGAGCCGCGGAGCGGCACTGTATACTTGATTTTCAGCTTTTCGGAACGGTGGTGTAGCTCTTGTACATCTGATACGCGGTAACGGTATCGGGGATGAAGCAGGGCTCGTCTCCGAGGGTGGAATAGGTTCCGGGATAGGTGAGTGCATAGGTGGTGAACTCATCGTATGCAAGGAAGAGACCGAGATTGTCGGTGAGGTCGTTCACCGTCATATTGGAATCGGTGTAGGCGATGGCACGGGAGAAAAGCTCCGGCGCCTTGGTTATGTAGTCGGCGCTTACGGCCTTCCTGAGAGAGGCCTCCGCAAGCTGAACGAGAAGAGACTCGTGCTCGCCTGCAACGATATCGTCCTCATCGATCCTGTAGTGAAGAAGAGCAAAAACGTTGGAGGCGTCGATGCGGGCCTCGCCCTTTTTGATCATGATCTTCGTTTTCAGGTTGTAGTCGCCGGGCATATCGGGCTTTTTGCCAAGCTTGTAATAAGGATTGTAGATGTCGGTGGGAACGTTGAGGGTGACGCCGTCGATGAGATTCAGTATCTTGCCCGCATTCGTAACGTTTGCACAGATGTAATAGTCGATCTCAACAGCCGTCAGGTAGTTCACGTAATCCACGATCGTCTCGGCGCCGTACTTGTCGAAGCAGGTGCTGAGCAGGCGGTGCTCGCCGTTCACGGAAACGCGGGTCTCGCCGGGGATGGAGGTGAAGGTGATGGTCCTCATCTCCTCGTTGATGGAGATGAGCATTATAAGGTCCGCGTTTTTGGTGCGGAGCTTTGCGTTGAGCATGCCCGTCGTCACGTCGTCGTAATAGGAGCCCTTAAGGTCCTCAACGTAGTCGTTGAAATAGTCGGGGCGGTAGTCGGTGCCGATAAGGAGCACGTTGAAGGACTCGCCCTGCAGGTCGGGGTAATCGATTATGGGATTGGTTTCGGGAACGTAAGTGTTATCGCCCGTTTCCTCGGGCTCGGTCTCATCTCCGGTGTCGGTGACGTCGCCCGTTTCCTCGGGGGATTCTGCTATACCGATTATATTTTCAGCGATGAAGCCCGTTATAAAGAATGCAATGATGCCGAAAATGAGCACGGCAACGGCAAAAACCACAACAAAGTTTCTTACAGCGGCAAGCATTTCCTGTTTCCTTTCTGAAGTTTGCGGCAAAAACCGCAGATAACCATACTATTATACATTAACTCTCGCGTCATTTCAAGAGCAAAATGCGCGCACCGGGCGAAATTTGCCGCCAAATGTGGCGCGGACCCACGGAGTCACACCGTGATCAGGTCCGAAAGCGCCGCAAAGCGGGAAACGTCCAGCGCCTCGCCGCGGACACGTGCGTCCAGCCCGAGGGTGGCGAGCGCCTCCTCCACCGCAGCCTTGCTGACGGAGGGGATGCCGGCATTTATTGCATTCGGGAGAGTTTTCCTGCGCTGACCGAAGGCGGCGGCAATTATCCTGAACATAAGCTTTTCGTCTTTGGGCACCACCGGGCGCTCCTCGGGGCGGTAAAGCTCGATCTTCACAACGGAGGAGGACACCTTCGGCGCCGGCAGAAAGCTGCCGGGGGAAACGGAGAAAAGCTTTTTCGCCGCGCCGTAATATGCAACGGCGGCGGTGATGGCACCGTATTCCGCGGTACCCGCCTTTGCCACGAGGCGGTCTGCCACCTCTGTCTGTATCATCACCGTCAGCGAGCGGAGACGGGGTGAGCCGCACTCCAGAAGCTTCATGATGATGGGAGTCGTTATGTAGTAGGGGAGATTGGCGCAAACGGCAAATTCGCGGTCGCCGAAATGCTCCCTTGCCACGGTCTCCACGTCGCACTCCATAATGTCGCGGTTGATAACGGTGACGTTATCCCTGTCGGAGAGGGTGTGAGCAAGCACGGGGATAAGATCGCGGTCGATCTCAACGGCGGTGACGGCATCGAAGAGGCGGGAAAGCTCTCTTGTCATGGTGCCGATGCCGGGGCCGATCTCAAGAACGCAGGGCGCGCCCGTTTCGGCGGATGCCTCCGCGATCCTTTTGGGGATGGCGTCGTTTATGAGGAAGTTTTGTCCGTAGCGCTTCTGAGGCGCAATGGAGAACTCGTCCATAAGCTCGCGCACGTATCGGGGCGAGCAAAGGTTTATTTCAAGGTCGTTCATTTTTCGTCCTTTCGGATCAATCAAAGATAGTTTTTATAGCTGAGGTCACCGTCGAGGGCTCCGGCAAGCCTTGCCAGCTCAGGGTCTGCCGATTCTCTGATAAGGTCTGCCACGGCTCCCGCAAAAACGAGAGCGCCGCGGCGCTGAAGATGGGTGGAATCGGTGGAGCCGTTCTTGTACGCCCCCTCGTAGGTGTCGGGCGCCGTCCAAAGGAAGAGGGCTTTCGTGCCCTCGCCGCCGACCTCTGTGCATATTTCGTGGGAGCGGAGCCCAAGGTCGAGAAGGGTCACGCCCTCTTCCTCTGCGAGGGAGAGCATGGCGCTTCTGTATTCGGGGAATGAGAGGGTGAAGGAGTCCGTGTCCTCGTGATAATTGCGGCGCATAACGGGGGTAACGAGCACGGGGGTCACGCCCCGTGCGCGTGCGGAGCGCACGTATGCGCGAAGCATTTCTTTGTATTCGGGAATATCAACGTAGCGGTTGGGGCGCGCCTTCGTTGCATCGTTGTGGCCGAACTGGATGAAGAGCACGTCGCCTTCTGCTGCCCGAGAAAGAAGCTCGTCGTACTTGCCCTCAAGGTAGAAGGAAAGCACGCTTCTGCCGCCGATGGAGCGGTTTTCCACGGTGACGAGAGGAAGCTCGTATGCGCGGCAGTGGGAGTAGGTGCTTCCCTCGGGGCGGTATTCGCGCACGAAGTCTGCATCGCGGAAATATTTATAAAGCACCTCGCCCCAGCCCGTCTGGGGGTAATAGTAGGGGTCGTAGGTCTGAACCGTTGAATCGGATGCAAGGAAAAGGGTGGGCTTTCTTTTGCGGGGCGCAGGCACAGTCTTTTCCCTTGAAAGAGAAACGAGGGTAAGCTCCTGCGCGGGAGCCTCATTTTCGGGGATCTCCCCCTGGCTCATAACGAAAAAGACGGTGCGGGTCTTCTCGAAGACCGAAGCAACGGTGAAGGAGACCTCCGTCTCACCCGAGGGGGCGAGAGGCACCCGGTCAAGCTTCAGTATATCGTTGCAGAATGCGGAGATGAGTATCTCGCGGTCCGTGGGATTCTTAAAAACGGCCGTGATCCTCCAGTCCGAAAGCCCGGAATCGAAGGTGAACACGGGAGCCTCGGCGTAGTCGAAAACGCCCCATCCCGTTTCCTCCTTTTCGCGGAAATGGCGCGCGGCGAAAACTATGCCGCCTCCCTCAACGGGCAAAACGTCGGCGCGCTCAAAAACGGCGGTGCGCTTTTTATAAACGCCGTCTACCCAGCCGTCGGCGGGATAGGGGTAACGAACCTTTTCTATCGAAAATCCGCAAAATTCCATAGTGATCCCTCTGAAGTCCATAGTTTGACTTAAGTTTACCACAAAACCGCGTGATTATCAACGGGATTTTAAGACTTCCCGCCTGAGCCCACCCGGGCAAGGATGCCGTAAAGCTCCGCGGCATCGGCCTCCGTCATGGGAAGCAGAGGCAGGCGCAGCTCGTTTTTGCAAAGTCCCATGCGAAAAGCTGCAGCTTTTACGGGAATGGGATTCGGCTGTGCGAAAAGCGCCTCCGTCAGGGGGCGCAGCCTTTCGGAGAGGCGGCGCGCGCCGCTTACGTCTCCGCTGAAAAACAGGCAGCACAGCTCCGACACAAGACGGGGAAAGATATTCGACGTAACGGAGATAACGCCCTCGGCGCCCAGAGCCAGCGCCGGAAGGGTAAGCTCGTCGCAGCCGATGTACACGGGCAAAAGCCCTTTTAGCTCCGAGCAGCAGTAAGCGGTGAGGGCAAGGGAGCCCGACGCCTCCTTCAGCCCCGCCACGTTTTCGTGGGCGGCAAGGGCGCGGCACACCCTCGGCGTGACGGATACCCCTGTCCGCGAGGGCACGTTGTAGGCGATAACGGGCACGGGTGAGGCGTCGGCAACGGCGGAGAAGTGGGCGATAAGCCCCTCCTCCGTGGGCTTGTTGTAGTAGGGTGTCACCGACATCACTCCCGCAGCACCTGCCGCTGCCGCCTCGCGGACGGCTCTGACGACGGAGGCGGTGTTGTTTGAGCCCACCCCCGCAATAACGGGCACTCTGCTGTCGGCCGCCGCCACCGCCGCCGAAATGAGCTCCGTTTTCTCCCTTTGAGAAAGGGTGGGCGCCTCTCCCGTGGTGCCCGCCACCACGATAGCGCCGATACCGCCGTCTGCCTGGCGGCGCACCAGCTCCGCCATGGCGGAGGGGTCTGTGCGCCCCGATGAAAAAGGTGTGATAACGGCCGTGGCCGCGCCCTTGAAAAGCAGTTTTTTTGTGCCGGTCATGTAGCTTTGCCTCCGAAAACAAGATGTTGAAATTATTCGGCAGATGTATTATAATAGTATAATAGCCGATACTGTGCCGTGAAAAACGGATACCGCTTTCAGTATATGACGGCATCAGGCGGCGCGTAACCTGAGAAACAACACCGAAAGGTCAACGATATAAATGGCAACGATAAAGAACACGCTCCCCGAAACGGAGCTTAAAAGAAGCGACTTTTTCTATGAGCTTCCCCCGGAGCAGATAGCACAGACACCCGTATACCCCAGAGATTCCTCAAGGCTCCTTCGCCTTTCAAAGGAAACGGGCGCCGTTTCCCATCACGTATTTTCCGATATAATCGATTTTCTTAACCCCGGCGACACCCTCGTGATCAACGATTCAAAGGTGATCGCGGCGCGCCTTTTCGGCTGCCGCACAAACGGAGCCGGCGGCGACGTGGAGCTTCTGCTTCTGCGCCGGCGGGGGGAGAATTCCTGGGAATCGCTGGTGAAGCCCGGCAAAAGAGCCCGTCCCGGCGCCGAGCTCTCCTTTGGCGACGGTAAGCTCACCGCCACCGTCAGAGAAATAATCGAGGACGGCTGCAGAGTGATCGACTTCGATTTCGACCGCGAAAAATATACGGACATATTCGCCCTTCTCGACGAGATCGGCGTTATGCCCCTGCCCCCCTATATAACGGAAAAGCTTGAGGACAGAGACAGATATCAGACGGTCTATGCCCGCGACGCAGGCTCTGCGGCGGCTCCCACGGCAGGCCTCCTCTTCACCCCCGAGCTTATGGAAAGGCTCGAGGCCAAGGGCGTGAAATTCGTCCGCGTGATGCTCCACGTGGGTCTCGGCACCTTCCGTCCCGTGAAGGAGGATAAGATCGCAGACCACGAAATGCACACGGAGTTCATCACCGTCACCGAGGAGGCGGCAGAGATCATCAATTCCAGAAGAGCACGCGGCGGCAGGACCGTTTGCGTGGGCACCACCTCCTGCCGCACCCTTGAGTCCGTTGCGGACGAAAACGGACTTATCGTGCCCATGGAGGCGGACACGGGCATATTCATTTATCCCGGCTATAAATTCCGCGCCACCGACGCGCTGATAACGAACTTCCACCTTCCCGAATCCACCCTCATCATGCTGGTCTCCGCCCTTGCAGGCAAGGAAAACGTCATGAATGCGTATGAGACGGCGGTGAAGGAAAAATACAGATTCTTCTCCTTCGGAGATGCAATGCTCATTGAATAACGGACAAAGAATGAAACACAAAGCAAAGATCGCGGTCTGCGGCGCCACGGCAACGGGAAAATCCCGCCTGGCGGTGCTTATCGCCCAAAGGCTTTCCGGCGAGGTCGTGTCCTTCGATTCCATGCAGGTGTACCGCGGAATGGACGTTGGCACAGCCAAGGCAACGGAGGCCGAAATGTGCGGCGTGCCCCACAGAATGATAGATATCGCAGAGCCAGGTCAGCAGTATTCCGTTGCCGATTACGCGGCGGGAGCCGCGGAGGTGATGGCGGAGATAGAAGCCCGCGGGCTGACCCCCGTCCTTTGCGGCGGGACCGGACTTTATCTTGACGCCGTGCTCTACGAAAACAGATACAGCCCCGACGCCGACAGCGAAAGGGAAGAGGCGGTGAAGGCCTCCCTTGAAGCCTTCCTTGCCGAAAAGGGACCCCTTGCCCTTCACGAAAGGCTCAGAGCCGCAGACCCCGAAGCGGCAGAGGCCACTCATCCCAATAACGTGCGCCGCGTTATGCGCGCCCTCACCGTTTACGAAACCACGGGGAAAACGAAAACGGAGTGGGATAAGGAATCCCGCGGAGCCGTCCGCAGCGACATGACGGTGATAGGTCTCCGCTTTGCAGACAGAGAGCTGCACAGAAAATGCATCGGTGAGCGGTGCCGCAAAATGGTGGCGGCAGGCCTCGTAGAGGAAACGGAGCGCCTTTGGCGCCTCGGCGCCCTTCTGCCCGGCAACACAGCCGCTCAGGCTATCGGATATAAAGAGATGCTGCCTTATATCAGGGGCGAGGAAACGCTTGATGCGGCGGTGGACCGCCTTTATTACGCCACCTGCCGCTACGCAAAGCGGCAGGCTACCTGGTTTGGCGCCAAGGACTACGTGAGGTGGCTCACGGTGGACGACCTTTATCTCGGACGCGAGACGGAGGAGGAGCTTCTTTCCCGCGCCCTTGACATCATTCTGAAAGATGCGGAAAACGTGACGGAAACGGAGGAATAACGTGGACAGAGATTATCTTAAGCAAGTATTCGTGTACGCGGCCATTTCTCTCATTGCCGTTGCCGTTATGATATACGTGGGCTACCATCTGATATCGGACCTTTCCGCAGACGTAGACACACAGCCCGCCTTCCTGGATTCCTTTGACGAGGTGGTGTCGGGCGAGGCTTATATACTCCGCCATGAGGAGGTGCTTTACTCGTCAACGGCGGGCGTTGCCAATTTCCTCGTTTCGGACGGCGCTAAGGTGGCGGTGGGCGATGAGCTTGCCGACGTTTACAAAAGCGGCGCCGGCGACCAGCGCGAGCGCATCGACGAGATAGACAGACGCATCAAGGTGCTGACTGAGGTCGAGGCAAGGGCAAAATACCTCTCCGCCTCCGACGTAAACAGAATAGACAAGGAAATTGCGGAGCTGGTGCTTCTTTTAAGAGGGGAAGCGGCGGGAAATGATATGGCCGCAGCGGCTGCTCTGTCTGACGAGATACTGCTGCTCATGAATCTTCGCAAGATAATAACGGGTCAGGTGGAAAGCTACGAGGGTGAGCTGGCGGCGCTGAAAGCCGAGCGCGACAGCATTGTCGCCTCACTTTCCGACGTTGCGGAAACGGTGAAGAGCCGTGTCAGCGCATATTATTTCCACACCGTTGACGGATACGAGGCAGGCTTTGCCTTCGACGATATCGATGCTCTTGCTCTCGACGACCTGCGCGCCATGACGGAAAAGCGCCCCGCGCCCCTGACGGGCAAGGAGGCAGGTAAGCTGGTGTACGACTATAAGTGGTACGTGGCTATGCCCACGGACGAGGCCTCTGCCGCCTTTTTTACCGTTGGAAAAAGCTACGATATCGACTTCGGTGCCGACGGGGAAACGGTGCCCATGACGCTTTATTCCGTTATCGCGGACGAATCTGCCGCAACGGACGATGCGTTCCTTATTTTCACCTCGCAGAATATGCCCGAGGGCTTTGAATATACGAGGCTCCAGCCCGTCACCATCAAGGTGAGAACTTATGAGGGCTACAGAGTGCCCCTTTCCGCCGTGCGCGTCGTTTATTACGGCGATAAGGCCGTTGAGGGCGTGTACGTGCTTTACGGAAACACCGTTCTTTTCAGGCGTATCGACCCTATCCTCACCCGCGACGGTTACGTGCTCTGCCGTCCTGAGGCTGAGCCCGAAAAGGACGACGGATTCGTGGATTTTCCCCTTCTGGAGGCGCCCGAAACGGAGCCGCCGGAGGAATACGAAAAGGTTCCGCTTTTGGCCCTTTACGATCTCGTGGTTATTTCCGCAAAGGGAATGTACGACGGAAAGATCGTTGCAAAATAACGTTTTTTGAAATGTCGGGAGACGCGAATATGGAAAAAGAAATGCTTTGCGGCTACGACACCGAAAAGCTGAGGGAAAACTTCAGCCGTGTGCGTGCCGAGCTTGAAAATGCTGCGGCTGCTTCCCCCGGGGGACGTGTGCCCACCCTTATCGCGGCAACGAAAACGGTGCCGGTAGAGGTGATAAATTACGCTGCCCGTGAGCTTGGGCTTACGGAGATAGGCGAAAACAGAGTGCAGGAGCTTTTGTCGAAATACGAGGCACTGGATAAGTCTTTGAAGCTTCATTTTATCGGCACTCTGCAGAAAAACAAGGTGAAATATATCGTCGACAAGGTGGCCATGATCCACTCCGTGGATTCGGTCTCGCTGGCGGAGGAGATAGGAAAAAGATCTGCCGCCATCGGCAAGACAATGGATATCCTCCTGGAGGTGAATATCGGCCGCGAGCCTGCCAAGGGAGGCTTTCTTCCCGAGGAGGTGGCGGATGCCGCCGCTGAGATCTCCCGTATCCCCGGAATTTCGCTCCGCGGAATAATGACGATGGCGCCGAAATGCGAGAAAAAAGAGGATTATTTAAAATATTTTGAAGAAACTTATCTAATCTTTGTTGACTTTTTGTCGAAAAACAATCATAATATAATAGAGCCCGTATTATCAATGGGAATGAGCGACAGCTATCGCGAGGCTGCCTCCAAAGGAGCCACAGCCGTGCGGATAGGGAGCGCACTTTTCGGAAGCCGAAGCGTGCCTTTGCCCACCGCCTGACGAAGCGAAGCTCGTTGCCGAACTGAAAATCAATAAAAAAGACTTATATTTCGGAGGATTACTAAGATGGGATTCATGGATAAAATAAAGAAGCTTGCCGGCGCAGACGAATACGACGATAACGGCTACGACGACGAATACTACACTGACGATTTTAACGACGGTTACGTTTCCGAGCCCGAGGCTCAGTCTGCTCAGCAGCCTGCACAGCCCGCAGGTCAGTACGGCTACAATTCCGGCAATCAGTACAGCACCGGCTATCAGCAGCCCGCAGCTCCCGCTGCTCCTGCTTTCTCCGGCGGCATCAATATCGGCGGCTCCGCTCTTCAGATGAAGGTCATCCGTCCCGACAGCTTTGCAAACGTTTCTCAGATCGCAGATCACCTTCTCAGCCAGCGCACCGTTGTTCTCAACCTTGAGGCAACCAACAAGGAGACCGCACGCCGTCTTATCGACTTCCTTTCCGGCGTTGCATACTCTATCGACGGCTCTCTCAAGAGAATCGCAAACAATGCATACATCATCACTCCCAGCAACGTTGACGTAAGCGGCGAATCTCTCCGCGAGCAGCGCAAGGCACAGCCTGCAGCTCCCGCTGTTGAGGAAGAGGAAGAGGAAGACACCTCTTACGGCTATTAATATAAACTCGGTATCAACGGTAAAATGCCGTATCCCGAATAATACGGATACGGCATTTTTCTTGTGATTTTTTCGGAGAAACATCGCCTTGCTTTTATTGGTAGAATTTCTTGGGGCGATCGCAAGGCTGGTGCTCAGCATATATTCGTATCTGCTGGTGGCCCGCGCGCTTCTGCCCTTCCTTCCCGTGGACGAAGAGGGACCGATCGTCAGCTTCGTTTTCACGGTGACCGAGCCCCTGGTCACATTTACCCGATCGATCCTTGACAGGATCCCGGCCTTTGCTTCCATGCCGGTGGACCTTTCCCTGGTATTTTCGCTTCTGCTCATCACCGTGGTCGAGGCGATACTATTGGCTTTTTAAGAATTATGAAAGAACAGTATAACGACGGAGAAGGCGAGCTTTTCCGTGCACGAGTGCTTGAACTCATGGTCGGCGCAGACAGGGGTGAAATCTCGGTAAGCGAATTTTATAACCCCCGCGAAATGTATCGGGCGTCGTCTATTCTCACGGGCGCCGGCTATCGCGGGCGTTTTGCTTTTTACGGAGGCTATAAGGAAGCGGAGCGGGCTCGTCTCGTCTGCCTTCCCGAATATGCCCTCTATGACGTTTCCCCCACCGACGGCGATGCCTTATGGCAGGCGGCGGCAGATCTTGCCGGCGAGGACGTGTCGGTGCTTTTCGTGAAGGGAAGCGGATATAAAACACTTTCACACAGAGACTTTATGGGCTCTGTGCTTGCGCTTGGCATAAAGCGCGGCTGTATCGGCGACATTGCCGCCGAAGGCAACGATGCCTACATCTTCTGCGATTCCATTATCGCAGACTATATTGTTGTGAATCTGACCCGCGTCGGAAGAGACGCGGTGAAAATAACGAAAACTGTGCTGCCCCCCGATTTCAAGCCCCGGAAGCGCACCGAAACGGTCACAGACACCGTTGCGTCCATGAGAGCAGACTGCGTTATCGCAGCCCTGACAAACTGCTCCCGCGAACGGGCGAAGGAGCTTTTGCGCGCGGGACTTTGCGAGCTCGATTACGAAACGCTCTATAAGCCCGATGCGACAGTGGCGCCGGGAAGCATTCTTTCCGTGCGCGGAAAGGGAAAATTCCGCATCATCGGAGAAGACGGTGAAACGAAGCGCGGCAGACTGCGTATTTCGGCAGAAAAATACATTTGATTTTGATATCATTGATTGGAGAAGGATATGCTTTTACCTCACGAGATAAGGAAAAAAGAATTCTCACACGCGATAAACGGATATGCACGCGGCGAGGTTAAGTCGTATCTGGAGTCCGTTGCCGTTCATTTTGAGCGGCTGCTCCGCGAAAACGACGAGCTTTCACGCAAGCTCGACCGTGCGTGCGCACGCCTCGACGAATACCAGAGCAAGGAAGCCGAGCAGATCAAGGCTCCGGCGCCCGCTTCCGTGAGCGACGGCTTTGGCCGCGAGAAGGCGAAGATAAGAGAAGAGATCGCGAAGATAGAGAGCGAGCTTGCTGCTGTTCTGGCGCTGCTTGAAGGCGACGCGGAGGGCGAAGAGCCAGCGGTCGAAGAGATCGCGGAGGCTGCTTTTGTTATCGAAGAGCCCGAGATCATTGAAGAACCCGAAGAGATCGAAGAAGAATTCGAGGAGATCGAAGAAGAACTCGACGAAGAAGAGCTCGATGAAGAAGAGCTCGATGAAGAAGAGCTCGATGAAGAAGAGCTCGATGAGCTCGAAGAGCTTGACGAGCTTGAGACCTCCTTTGAGCTTGAAGAGACCGAAGAGATAGATGAGCTCGAGGATCTCGACGAGCTTGACGATCTTAACGAGATCGAGGAGCTGGAGGAGCTGGGAGAGCCCGAAACAGACGAACCTGAAACAGAGCCCGAAGCGGACGAGCAGGAAACGGACGAGCCCGAGGAAGAGCCGGCACCGGAAACAGAGCCCGAGGAAGAGTCCGAGGCTATCGACGAGGACCTTTGGGGCGAGATCGCAGCAATAATCGGCGCCGACGAGGAGCCCGAGCAGCTGGAAATGGAGATCCCCCTGATCGCGGAAGCGGCTGAAGAAGCCCCCGAGGAGGAGCCCGCTGAGCCCCAGGATATAGACGCATTTTTAGATTTCATTGAGCCCGACGAGGGCGGCGATGAGTTTTCATTTATCATCCCCGATGAATTCAAGGAGCCCGAAGCGATTGCTTACACCGAGCCCGAGTTCTTTGCAGAGCCCGAGGTCATCGAGGAGCCCGAGGTCATCGAGGTGCCCGAGGTTGTCGAAGAGCCCGAGGTCATCGAGGAGCCCGAGGTCATCGAGGAGCCTGAGGTTATCAAGGAGCCCGAGGTCATCGAAGAGCCCGAGGCTGTCGAAGAACCCGAGATCATTGAAGAGGCTCCCGCGGCACCGGCACCTGCGTACAGAAAGCGCTGCTTCCGGATCACGAAGGTGAAGCGCGCGGCAGCTGAGCCCGAAGCGGACGGATCCGAAAGCCTCGACTTTGAGGCGGACGCGCTTCTTTCGGCGCTGAAGGAAAAATTCGGCGACGGTGAATCCACGGAAAGCCCCGAGGATGAAAGCTTCAACGTTCAGAATTACGACGAATTCAATTACTTTTTCGGAGACACGGAAACGAAGATCGAGACCGTTCCCACGAAAAATGACATAAACGACCTTTAAGGAGAAACGGATATAAAGCTATGGCAAAGGATTACACAAACACATTAAATCTTCCCAAAACAGAGTTCTCGATGAGAGCAAATCTCCCCGAAAGAGAGCCCAAGATGCTTGAATACTGGAAGAGCATCGATCTTTACAATAAGATGCTGGCGGTAAACGAAGGCAAGCCCAATTTCGTGCTTCACGACGGTCCTCCTTTCTCAAACGGCAACATCCATATGGGTACCGCGCTCAACAAGATCCTCAAGGACTTCATCAATAAGTCCAAGTCTATGGAGGGATACCGCGTGCCCTTCACTCCCGGCTGGGATAACCACGGCATGCCCATCGAGTCCGCTATCATCAAAAAGTCCAAGCTGGATCGCAAGCGTATGAGCATCCCCGAATTCCGTACCGCATGCGAAAAGTTCGCTGAGGACTACGTTGACATTCAGATGAAGTCCTTCATCCGTCTCGGCTGCACCGCAGACTGGGAAAAGCCCTATCTCACCATGCGCCCCGAATTCGAGGCAAGAGAAGTCAAGGTCTTCGGTGAAATGTTCAACCGCGGCTACATCTATAAGGGACTCAAGCCCGTTTACTGGTGCCCCAAGGATGAGACTGCTCTCGCAGAGGCAGAGATCGAATATGCAGACGATAAGTGCACCTCCATCTACGTTAAGTTCAAGGTGTCCGACGATAAGGGCCTCCTTTCCGGCGTTTGCGACCTTAATAAGACCTATTTCATCATCTGGACCACCACCACGTGGACTCTCCCCGGAAACCTTGCCATCGCCCTTTCTCCCGTTGAGGATTACGTTGTCCTCAAGACCGAAAACGGCGAATGCTACATCGTTGCTGAGGCTCTCTCCGAGCGCACCATGAGCGAAGGCGGCATCGGCACCTACGAGGTCATCAAGACCATGAAGGGCCGCGACTTCGAGTTCATGCGCGCACGTCACCCCTTCCTTGACCGCGAAAGCATCGTAGTAAACGCAGATTACGTTACTATGGACAGCGGTACAGGCTGCGTTCACACGGCTCCCGGCTTCGGTGCAGACGACTATATGACCTGCAGAAAGTACGGCATCGATATCATCGTTCCCGTTGACGACAGAGGCTATCAGACCGAGGAGGCAGGCAAGTACGCAGGTCTTTACTATGAAGAATCCAACACCGCTATCCTCAGAGATATGCAGGAGTCCGGCGCTCTCTTCGCTTCCGAAGAGGTAACTCACAGCTATCCTCACTGCTGGAGATGCAAGAACCCCATCATCTTCCGTGCAACTCCTCAGTGGTTCTGCTCCGTAAACGCATTCAAGGACGACGCCATCAAGGCTGCGGAAAATGTTGAATGGATCCCCGCATGGGGCGGTGACCGCATCACCTCTATGATCCGCGAGCGCGCAGACTGGTGTATCTCCCGTCAGCGTCACTGGGGTCTTCCCATTCCCGTATTCTACTGCGAGGATTGCGGCGAGGTCATCGCAACTCCCGAAACCATCGACGCAGTTTCCGAAATGTTCGGCAAGTGCGGCTCCAACTCCTGGTATGAGCGCGAGCCCGCTGATATCCTTCCCGAAGGCTTCGTTTGCCCCAAGTGCGGCGGCGTTCACTTCTCCAAGGAGACCGACACCCTCGACGGTTGGTTCGACTCCGGCTCCAGCCACTTCGCGGTTATAGAAAATAACGAAGACGCACATTGGCCCGCAGACCTTTATCTTGAGGGTGCAGACCAGTACCGCGGATGGTTCCAGTCCTCCATGCTCACCGCCGTTGGCGCCACCGGCACACCTCAGGCTCCCTATAAGTCTGTCCTCACCCACGGCTGGGTAGTTGACGGCGAGGGCAAGGCGATGCACAAGTCCCTCGGCAACTCCATTTATCCCGAGGACGTTATCAAGAAGTACGGCGCAGACCTTGTTCGTCTCTGGGCTGCATCCAGCGACTACAGAGTTGACGTAAGAGTTTCCGACAACATCTTCAAGCAGCTCTCCGAGACGTACCGCAAGATCAGAAATACAAGCCGTATCCTTCTTGCCAACATCGGCGACTTCGATCCCAACACCGATATGCTTCCCGTCGACGAGCTTTACGATATCGACAAGTGGGCGCTCTCCAAGCTCAACGCACTTGCAAAGACCGTTCGCGAAGCATACGACACCTATGAATTCCACGTTGTTTACCATTCCGTAAACAATTTCTGCACCATCGATCTTTCGAAGCTCTATATCGACATCACCAAGGACCGCGTATACACCGCAGGCAAGACCTCCAAGGCGCGCAGAAGCGCACAGACCGCGATGTATCTTATCCTCTCCAGCCTCACCCGTCTTGTGGCTCCCCTCATCGTCTTCACCGGCGAGGAGATCTGGCAGTTCATGCCTCACACCGCAGACGACGTGAAGGAAAGCGTATTCTGCAACCCCATGCCCGGCTATAAGGCAGAGTGGGCATTCCCTGAGATCGCGGCTCACTACGACGCACTCTTCAGCGAGCGCGACGCTGTGACCAGCGCCCTTGAGCTTGCAAGAGCAGATAAGAAGATCGGTAAGTCTCTCGACGCGAAGGTGGATATATACACCGCAGACAGCGAAAAGTTCGCGCTCCTCTCCTCCTTTGAGGCAAGCGAGCTTGAGGATATCTTCATCACCTCCGGCGTAACTCTCCACAACGGAGAGGAGATCCCCGAAGGCGCGTTCCTTCCCGAAAACGGAGCTGTTGCAGTTCTAGTTTCTCCCGCAGACGGAGAAAAGTGCGACCGCTGCTGGAAGTATTCCACCGACTGCACTCACGATGAAGAGGGCGGCACTCTCTGCCGTCGCTGCCGCGAGACCGTAAACGCATAAAGGACAGTAAAGTGACCCTTTCAAAAAACAGTAAACTCTATTATCTCTGGTATATCCTCACCGTTATCATCACGGTGGGGATCGACCAGATAACGAAGAAGCTTGCCGTGAAATATCTCATGGCGGTGGACACGGTGCCCATTATAAAGGATGCGCTCCATCTCACCTACGTTGAAAACCGGGGCGCCGCCTTCGGCATGATGAAGGATTCCAGATGGATATTTATGTCCGTATCCACAGTTGCCATCGTTGTTATCGCCGTTTTCCTCTGGAAATACGGCAGGGAAAGCTTCCCCATGTGCTTTTTCCTTTCGCTGATACTGGGAGGCGGTATTGGAAATATGATCGACCGCGTAGCCCTCGGCTACGTTGTGGACTTTATTGATTTCCGTCTCATCGATTTCGCCGTTTTCAACGGCGCCGATTCCTTCGTTTGCGTGGGCGCATTTTTCCTTATCTGCCTGCTCACAAGAGACATTATCCGCGAATATAAGGAAGAGGCGGCAGCTAAAGCTGAATCGGCAGCAGATTCCGAGGCAGAAGATCATGAATCAAAGTGAACGTGAAATATATACCGTTACCGAAGAAAACGCCGGGGCTCGCCTCGACGTTTTTCTGGCTTCTGTAACGTCACTGTCCCGCTCTCAGGCGCAAAGACTTATCAGCGACGGGGCGGCGGAGATCTACTCCTCCGAGGGGAAGCCCCGGGCAATTTCAAAAAAGCTTACGGTGACGGCGGGCGATACCGTGGAGTTCACACCTCCCGAGCCCGAGGTATACGATGCGGTGCCGGAGGATATCCCCCTCGACATCATCTATGAGGATGATGACGTGATCGTTATCAATAAGCCCTCGGGAATGGTGGTGCACCCCGCCCCCGGAAACGAAAGAGGCACCCTCGTCAACGCGCTGATGCACTATTGCGGAAGCTCCCTTTCGGGGATCGGCGGCGTTATGCGTCCCGGTATCGTGCATAGGATAGATAAGCAGACCAGCGGTCTTTTAGCCGTTGCCAAAAACGATGCCGCTCACGTTTCCCTTTCCGAGCAGCTCTCCACCCACGAAATGTATCGCGAGTATAAGGCCATTCTGGTTGGCGCTCCCCGTGAAGGTGAGGGCACGGTGAATGCTCCCATCGGCCGCCATCCCGTGGACAGAAAGCGTATGGCGGTGATAACGGGCGGCGGCAGATCAAGAGACGCCATCACGGATTATAAGGTGGAAAAACGTCTCCGCTCAAGGGAGGGCGAGCTATTTTCCCTTGTGAACTGCCGTCTCCACACGGGACGCACCCATCAGATCAGGGTGCATATGTCGCACATTTCCCATCCCGTTGCGGGAGATACCGTGTACGGTGCGGGAAAAACCAGGTTTGAGCGGGCAAATGCGAAGCTTTTCGACGGGCAGGCTCTGCACGCGAAAAGGCTCTCCTTCCGCCATCCGCGCACAGGCGAAACGGTCAGCTTTGAATCTCCCCTGCCCGAAAGCTTTGAAGAGATCCTCTCAAAGCTGACGGAAGAATAATTTTTTGCAATAAAAATTTACAATATTCTCTGAAATGAGATAAATGCTATATGGTATCATACTAAGGGAGGCGGATGCGCCTCCCTTAGATCGATTTTACACGCGAGGTGGAAAATGGAGATATTACAGCAAAAGCGAGCCCTTGATATAATCGTGGATCTGTTTATGCTTAAGCCCGGCAGGTCGGGATACGTGAAAACGGCGCCCCAGAAGATCCCCTTTCCCGGAGGAAAGGTGCAGCATGCGCCCCTGCCCAGGTCCACCCCCGAGGCGGAGGGAATGCGCAGCTCAGATATAGAGCGTCTTTTCAAAAGTCTGGCAAATGACGGAAGGGTGAATCTGCACACGGTGACCTTGCTCCGTCACGGCAAGGTTATTGCGGAAATGGCGAAGAAGCCGTATTCCTTCGGCGTGTGGCACGCCACACACTCTATGTGTAAAACGGTGACAGCCCTTGCCGTGGGTATGCTCGTGGACGAGGGCAAGCTTTCCCTCACAGACGAGGTGGCGGGCTTTTTCCCCGAGATCAAGCTGGTGCCATTTTCAAAATATAAAAGCATAGAGGTGCGCCACCTGCTCACGATGTCCAGCGGCGTTTCGTTTTCCGAGGTGGGAAGCGTCACCGACGAGGACTGGGTCCGCGGCTACTTTGAGTCGTCCGTGAAGTTTGAGCCCGGCACCGAATTTGCATATAACAGCATGAATTCCTATATCCTTTCCGCTATCGTCACAAGGCTGACGGGGCAGACCCTTGCGGAATATCTCACCACCAGGCTGTGGGTGCCGCTGGGCATCACCACTTACCATTGGGAAAGCTGCCCCCGCGGCATCACAAAAGGCGGCTGGGGACTTTATCTTCTCCCCGAGGATATGGCGAAGATTGGCGAGCTCATCCGTCTTGGCGGCACGTGGGGCGGTAAGCGCCTCGTTTCAAGAGAGTGGGTGGAGAGCCTTTCCGAAAAGGCCTTCGATACACCCTATTCCATGGGTAAATACGGATATTCCCGCCACGCATGGTGCGGCTGCCGCCCGGGCTCCGTCGTTTGCAACGGACTCTACGGCCAGAACATCATCGTGTACCCGGATATTGACGTTGTCATCGTTACGACGGCGGCAAACGACGCGCTTTTCCAGACCTGCCGTATGACGGATATCATCGACGACTTTTTCTCCCGCGACGGATATTTCTCCCCGTCGCCGCTTCCTGCCGACCGCAGAAGCGAGGCCGGCCTGCGGGAATTCTGCCGCAGCGCTGAGGAATACGGCGAGAAAGAAGAGAAAAAGCGCCGCGGACACGTCCTTTTCGGCAGAAAGACCGAGAAAAAGGAAGGGGATGTGCCCGAATTCTGCCGCCGCCTCAGCGGAAACGTATATAAGCTGAGCAACGAAAGCGTGGGCGTGATGCCCCTCTTGGTGCAGCTGGTGCAGAATAATTACGACGTTGGCGTGCAAACGCTTGCCTTTGAATATTCCGAAATAACGGACGCGCTCACCCTTGTGTTTGGCAGCAGCGACCGCACCGTTCGCATCCCCGTTGGATTCTCTGCCCCTGCGCGGCTGGACCACAATATGAACGGCGAGGTGCTTAAGCTGGCGGTGACGGGCGAAGCCGCGAAAAACGAGGACGACGTGCCCGTGCTGAAGATACGTATATCCTGCCTTGAGTTTCCTGCAGAGCGCAGGATAAAGATATTCTTCAATCCCGACGGAGAGCTCACCCTGAAGTGGAGCGAGCTTCCCGGACGCAGGCTGATGCTGGACCTTTTCGACAGCTTCGTGAAGCCCACCCTGAATAAGCCCATCATCGGCGCCATCGCCGCAAAAACGGATAAGGATTTCCTGCTCTACACTCTTGACCGTGTGATAGAGCCCACCGTCACCGCGTCGCCGGTCGTTGCCGTTTTGCCGGGCAAGGACAAAAAGCAGCCGTAAAATTTTAATAGAATCTTAAGCCGTCGCCTTCTTTATTTTCGGTTTTATTTGTGGTATACTGTCGAGGTAGACCGAAAAAGAGAGACATCAGCGGATAAATTTGAGTTTAAGAGGGAACCGACGTGTGGAAATATTTTTTTGAAACGACACACACCATAGAGGAGGGCGCAGGCTTCCGGCAGTTTGGGGCACTTCACCTTCTGTGGCTTTCGTTTTTCGTTTTTGTGTGCATCGTCTCCGTTATTGCGTATAAGCGCCTTGACCGCAAGGGCAAGAGAAGATTCCTTATGACAATATCGGTGCTCCTGCTCCTGAACGAGTTTTCAAAGTACGTGGTGCTGGCAGTGTCCGACCATTGGAGAGCCGATTATCTGCCCTTCCACCTTTGCAGCATAAATATTTTCGTTGTGGCGGCGTATATGATCAAGCGCTCGGACACTCTGGACGAGGTGCTCTACGCGGTGTGCATGCCCGGCGCGCTCATCGCTCTTCTGTGCCCCTCGTGGACGTCTCTCCCCGTAACGTCATTTATGCACATACATAGCTTCACGGTGCATATCGAGCTTTTCCTTTTCCCGCTTCTCATCATGGCAGACGGATTTAAGCCCCGCTTCCGCCGCTTGGCAAAGACTTTGCCCGCGTTTTTTATAGTTGCCGTGGCGGTGTTTATCTTCAATAAGATATACGACACGAATTTTATGTTCCTGAACGGAGCAGGCGAGGGCAACCCCCTCACCATATTCGAAAACCTTCTCGGCAATCCCCTTTATCTCATTTCGCTGCCCTTTATGCTGGGCATCGTGTGGGCTGCAATGTACGGCATCCCCGCACTCTTAAAAAAGAACAAAGAATAAAAAACAGCACCCATTACACTCCTTCTCATAAGGAAGATTACAATTTGTAGGGATCGGCCTCCTCGACGGTCCGTGACACATAAATTTCGGCGGAGATTTTTTCTCCGCTGATTTGTGTTATAATGGGATAACGAAGAGCCTCCCTTGTGTAAAGGAAGCCTATGGCTGCGCCCGTACTCTTTAGGGGTATGGGCTTTGCCCGAAGCATTTGTAATACAAAGGCGAAACCGGCGATAAAACAGAACGATAAATAAGAATTTGAAAAAGGGGTGATATGGATTGGAGTTATTGAAAATTATAGACCGCATTGATACTGTTTTCATATCCCCAAAAGCAACTGTAACACAACTAAAGCACGAAGAAGACGATGAACCGTACCATGTATGGAGAATTGATTCTGATAATAACAGATATATTCTCAAGGAATCCAAGGGAAACGAAAGTGAAATCTATCAGTCTGTCCTTTCCGAATTAAAAGACAGTATTCCTACTCTATATCAAGTTATCACATCTGACGAAAAAACATATCTTCTGATGGAGTATATTGAGGGCGAGAATCTGTGTAAATGTAATCGCGCAAAGTTGATATGCGCATTGGATGCTTTGATTTCTTTGCAGCAAAAAAACTGGGCGCGTCAAACCTTTGACCATCCGGGCGATTTTTTTGATAAAAGCCTCATTCAGCGTCGAAATCGTGGCAAGTATCTAAATGATTCACTGTTAGAAGAAGCATACGAGAAATTTATGAGAGTGTATCGATCTGTACCTAAGACGTTATGCCATGATGATTTGCTCCCTTTTAATATTATTATTTCGGACCAAAAGGCATTTTTAATAGATTGGGAATTGGGTGGTATTTTACCGTATCCGGTATCGTTTGCTCGATTGATAGCACATGCGGAAGATGATGCGGATGCTCTTTTCTATATGACACAAGCAGATAAAAACTTTGCCGTTGATTATTATTATGATAATCTGCTCAAAGAAAAGGGGATTGCATATACTGACTGGCTAAATACACTTGAATACTTTTTATTCTACGAATATTGTGAATGGGTGTTTGTCGGCCATAAGTATGATGCTACGGATGGCGAATATTATAAAAAATACCTGCCTGTTGCTAAACACCAAGCCGAAAAAATATTGAAAATTGAAAAAGGGTAAATTATAGTTTATCTAACAGGACAAAAAGAGCCCCGACAGATTTAAAAATCTGCCGGGGTTAATTATTTGTCTGCTGCAGAGCAAATAAGGTACGATATTTTATAAATTCTCCGCTAAGAACATCAGGCTTTAGGGTGCTTTATTTTCTTTTATTCCGCCGCGATGGCGCGTGCAACGTGAACGCCGCTTGCCGATGCGTGGGAGAGGGAGTGGGTGATTCCCGAGCCGTCGCCGATAATGTAAAGACCGGGATGGCGGGATTCCAGCCTTTCGTTCACCTCGACCTCCATGTTGTAGAACTTGACCTCAACTCCGTAAAGGAGAGTGTCGTCGTTTGCGGTACCGGGGGCAACCTTGTCGAGGGCGTATATCATCTCGATGATGCCGTCGAGGATGCGCTTTGGAAGCACGAGGCTCAGGTCGCCGGGGGTGGCGTTGAGGGTGGGG
>JAZMZX010000061.1:0-3086 GCA_045586225.1 Eubacteriales bacterium | reverse complement strand
GAACTCTGCCCTTGATAGTGGAAAGGTGTGCAACAGCGCCGAGGTCCATGATCTCCTGAGGATTGGACGAAGCGAGCATTGCGAAACCTGTCTGACGGCAGGAGTATACGTCGGAGTGGTCACCGAAAATGTTCAGTGCATGAGCTGCGAGCGTACGAGCCGAAACGTGGAATACGCTGGGGAGAAGCTCACCGGCGATCTTGTACATATTCGGGATCATGAGAAGAAGACCCTGAGATGCAGTGTAGGTCGTCGTGAGAGCGCCGGCTGCGAGAGAGCCGTGAACAGTACCTGCAGCACCACCCTCGGACTGCATTTCGGAAACCTTAACGGTGTTGCCGAAAATGTTCTTTCTGCCGAGTGCAGACCACTGGTCAACGTAGTCAGCCATCGGGCTGGAGGGAGTGATGGGATAGATACCGGCAACTTCAGTAAAGATGTAACTTACGTGAGCCGCTGCCTGGTTACCGTCCATTGACTGCTTGTTTCTTTTAATAGCCATAGGATAGATATCCTCCTTCGAAATATATGAAAATATTTATTTTCAACCAATCTATATCCTATCACTTTTTTGCCGATTTTGCAATAGAGCAAATTCTATTTTAAGAGGGGATTTTTAGATTTGTCGGAAAATGCGGTGCGGGTTTATCGCACTTTTGCCCGCGGGCGGGGAAAGTGCCGTAAAAAAGCCCGTCACCGGGAGGATCAAAACTCGCATCGCTGCAAATTTCTTTCGTACTTTTGGCAGAAGTAGTAACTTCGAAAGCGGAGTTTTCCCTTGTTTGGCTTGTGCAAAGCGATGGCAAACCGTGTAAATGCGCATTTTGCTCAGCATAGCTGCTTCGCAAAACCGGGAAAACTCTGGCAGAAAAATGCCGCAAAATGCCCGCACGAACAAAACCTCCTCCGCACAGTGCAAACGCAAATAAAAAGGGGAAAAGCCTTCGCTTTTCCCCCGTTTTTATCACATTATTCCTCTTCGGTACGTACGATCACGCCGTTTTCGAAGTGACCCTCGTAGGTCCTGCCGCTGGGCCAGGTGTATTTGCCCTCGCCGTTAGGCAGATTGCTTGCAAATTCGCCCTCGTAGGTCTCGCCGTTTGCCCATACGTATTTGCCGGTGCCGCTTCTCACGTCGGAAACGAAGCCGCCCTCGTAAACGTCGCCGTTGGCGTAAACGTATTTGCCCTCGCCTTCCTTGATGTTGTGTGAGAAGGTGCCCTTGTAGGAGCTGCCGTCAGCCCATACGTATTCGCCCTCGCCGTGCTTTTTGTCTGCGTCGAAGCCGCCCACGTAGTAGCTGCCGTCGGACCAGGTGTATTTGCCCTCGCCCTGCTTCTGACCGTTAACGAAGTCGCCCTCGTAAACGTCGCCGTTCGTGTAGGTGTATTTGCCCTTGCCCGTCAGCTCGCCGTCAACGAAGCTGCCCTCGTAAACGTCGCCGCCGGAATAAACAAGCTTGCCCTGACCGTTTTTCTCAAGCTCGGAAAGGGAGCCGGAGTAAACGTCGCCGTTTGAATAGCGGATCTCGTTGTTTGCAACGTCAACGTCGGCGGTGAGGCCGTCCTCGTACACGATGCGGCCCTTGTAGGGAGCTCCCAGCTCGTCCACCACTCCGATGTACTTGACGTAAAGGATATCTCCGTCCTTTTCACCCACGGGAAGACGGATATAACGGTAGCCGTTCATATAAAGCACCGCGAAGGCAATGCCGACGGCTATGATAGCCACGCCGAGGATGATGAGTATCACGGCGGTGGGGGAAATGCGCTTTTTCGGATTCACTGAATTAGCCCTTGCCTTTCTTAGTAGTAGCTCTTATTTGAAGGTACCAACGAAGTTGTCGATAAGCTGAATGAGATCGGGAATGAGGAAAATGGCAGCAAAGGCCGCAACGGCAAAGATCACGATGCAGATGCCGAAGGCAACGAAGTCTGTGCCCTTGCCCGCATAGCGCACCTCTGCCTTGTATTTCTTCTCCTCGGGGATGTAGAACCGCGTCGTTTCAAAGTCTATCATTCTTTTTTCGGAGGAGGGCTTTGCTTCGGCTTCTTCGTCCTCAGCGCCGTCCCCGGCGTCGTCTGCCGCGGGAGCATCAACGCGGGAAACGAAGCGCAGAAGCGCCTCGTCCTTGCGGAGGGCGTTTTTGATAAACCAGTCCGTGCCGTAGCCCAGCTCCGTCACCGTCAGCGCCTTCTCGGGAGAGATGGCGTTTTCGGAAAGGATCCTTTTCACAAGACCGCCGATAAGGCGCTTATTGTAAACGGCCAAAAGCGACGCAAAAACGAAGCCGCCGAAAAGCGCCCACACGATCAGCTCAACTGAAACGAAGGGGTTATAAAGCTCAAAATTATCGTATAAATAAACGTGAAACATTAAAGTACCCTTAAAAATCTTTTATTAGTACGGGAACCCCCTGCGGGCTTCCTTATTTTTTCTTGGGAGAGATCTTTTCGATGCCGCCCATGTAGGGACGGAGCGCCACGGGGATCTTTACCTCGCCGGATTCGGTAAGGTTGTTCTCAAGGAACGCGATAAGCATTCTGGGAGGTGCGATAACGGTGTTGTTGAGGGTGTGAGGCAGATAGGTCTTGCCGTCCTTGCCCTTAACGCGGATCTTCAGGCGGCGTGCCTGAGCGTCACCCAGATTGGAGCAGGAGCAGACCTCAAAATACTTCTGCTGACGGGGGCTCCAAGCCTCAATATCGCAGCTTTTTACCTTCAGATCGGCCAGATCGCCGGAGCAGCACTCCAGCTGGCGGACGGGGATCTCAAGACTGCGGAACAGGTCCACGGAGTAGCGCCACATCTTTTCGTACCAGTACATGCTCTCCTCAGGCTTGCAGACCACGATCATCTCCTGCTTCTCAAACTGGTGGATGCGGTAGACGCCGCGTTCTTCGATGCCGTGAGCGCCCTTTTCCTTGCGGAAGCAGGGGGAATAGCTGGTGGCGGTGATGGGAAGCTTCTTCTCCTCCAGAATCTGATCGATGAAGGAGCCGATCATGGAGTGCTCGGAGGTGCCGATGAGATAGAGGTCCTCCCCTTCAATTTTGTACATCATGGCGTCCATTTCCGCGAAGGAC
>JAZMZX010000060.1:0-10329 GCA_045586225.1 Eubacteriales bacterium | reverse complement strand
GATGAACACCTTGTCTGCCGTTTTAACGTACACCGCAGCCGACGATGCGGAATGCACCGTGACACCGTTGAAGATAACGTGCACCTTATCCGTTTTCTCCGCTTCAACCATGATCGTTCCTTCCGAAAGGGTACCCTCTATAACGTAATCTCCCCCGTCGGTGACGGTGACCGTTCCTCCGTTTATGACGACGGAATCCGAGGTGGCTTTGCATCCCCCGTCGGAGAGTGTGATATATACCGCCGCGTCCGTGTCGTATTCGGTTTTACTGTCGCGGTCCGAAAATGCATCGGTTATGCCTATCGCATGCTCCGGCTCGCCGCTTTCTGCGAAATCACCGCCCGTGACCGGGGATGATAAAGCATCGGTCCCTCCCTCGCCGCCATTTTCCGACGGACTGCCGCTGCAGCTGCAAAGCACAAGCGACAAAGACAGCATCAGCGCCGCCGCTGTATTGATCTTTCTCATTGATATCCTCTTCTGCATATACTGTGCAATTTTTATCCATATTCAATTATAAACGCACTATATTAATTCTAGCCGTTTGATTTGCGATACTGATTTGATTTTTTTGTGATTTTTTTGTGATGGGGCATCATTCAAGTACCTTCCCCCAAATGCAAAAAAGACATCCTTTCGGATGTCTTTTGCATTTGGGGGAAGGTGGATTCGGACCACCGAAGTGAAAGCACAACAGATTTACAGTCTGCCCCCTTTGGCCGCTCGGGAATTCCCCCATATATAGTTGTGAGCCGTTGTAGCTCACTAAGCTGGTGAACGGAGTCGAACCATCAACCTGCTGATTACAAATCAGCTGCTCTGCCATTGAGCCACACCAGCGAATGTCGCTTTTTCCGCGGCGAGTGTTATTATATCATACCCATTTTGCTTTGTCAACAATTATTTTTAATTTTTTTATGTTATTTTTCGCCTCCTCATCCACAATGATAAAAGCATATATTTTCAGCCGCGGCGCACAATAATATTGCGGGGAAAACCGTAAAAAAAGCGAAAGAGAAATATGATCTTGAACAGTCAATCACCCTGTAAGGAGCTTTACTCCGAGATCTACCGATCAAGCAAGATGGGTATCGAATCGATACTCGCGCTGATGCCGAAGGTAAAAAACGACGCACAGCGACAGGACATGACGGCACAGATGAACGGATACGGAAGCTTCGCCCAGCGTGCAGAGCGCGGACTGACGCGCTGCAATGCAAAGGCAGAAGAAGAAAAGAAATTAAAGGTCCTCGCCGCAAAAACGGGGATCGCCGCCGAAACGATGTTTGACACCTCCCCCTCCAATATAGCGGAGCTTATGATAAGAGGAAGCGGAGCGGACATTATTTCGCTGACACGCGCTCAGAATGAAGCCACTCACGGGCAAAAGCGCATTCCCGTCACAGACGATGCGTACACCCTTTCCTCCGAGATGATAAACTTCGAAAATCAAAGCATCGAGCGCATGAAAAAGTATCTTTAAAAGAGAAAGCCACCCTTCAGGGTGGCTTTTCTCTTTTTATCTTTTTTCTTTTTTTAAGCCAAACATCCGGGAGAGCAGCGGAATGAATGCACGGGGCGGACGAAGCACAACTATCTTCAAAAGAAACACCTTCCTTATCTATGGAATTTCCATTTCTTTTATATGTTATGCCGTCGGCGTCCCCGCGGTTACAAACTGTTTATTTATCCCACGGGTGCTTATTCTTCAGCACCGCGTAAAGCTCCTTATAGCTTTGGTGGCGCTCGGCAGGGATGAGCCCTTCCTCAACTGCCGCGATTACAGCACAGCCGTCCTCCTTCAGATGGGCGCATTTGGTATACTTGCATTTCCCGTGATAGGGCTCAAATTCCCTGAAGGTAAAGGGCAAGGCCTCGCAGGAGAAAAAGTCGAAGCGCTCGAAATCAAGAAGCGAGAATCCGGGGGTGTCCGCTATGTAGATGCCGTGAGCCTCGAAAAGCTCAACGTGCCTTGTGGTCTGCTTGCCGCGCTCGATCTTGCGGGAAAGCTCGCCGGTCTTAAGGGAAAGACCGGGATAGAGCCTGTTCAGAAGCGTGGATTTTCCGGCACCGGATGCGCCTGCAAAGGCTGTTATGGCGCCCTTTCCGAGAGATGCGATATATGCTTCCAGCTCCTCCACGCCCTCTCCCGTCATCGCGCTGACCGCAAACACTCTGTAGCCGGCTCGGGTGTATATATCCTTCGCCTTTGCCACGGCGTCCGGGTCAAGCTCGCATTTCGTGATGATAACGGCGGGCTCGATGTCTGCATGCTCAGCTATGGAGATGAGCTTATCCACGAGAAAAAGATCCGGCATGGGCTGGCGCGTGGGAATGATGGCGAAAATAACGTCCAGATTCGCCATAGGCGGACGTATGAGAATGTTTTTTCTCTCGTCGATGGAGTCTATGACCCCGTCTATCTCAACGCTCCCCTTGGCGCCTCTGCTCTTATTCCTGTATTTATCCTTTCCGTCCCTTGCCGTTCTTTCGTCAAGGTCGGTCTCGGTCTCGCCGAGAAGGACTGTGACGCTGTCGCCCACCGTGGGGGAAACGGATTCGTGACGGAACACTCCCCTTGCGCGGCACATGAGCACGCGGGAAGAATCAACGTCGGGGCGGACGGTATAAAGACCGCCCACCCCTTTTGTAATCACACCTTTTATCTGCAATTTATCACCTTTGACATTCTGTCATTCCGTAAGTGTGGGGTCGGGACCCAGACTCACGATAAAGTCGATGACGGTGCCCTCGATAACCGTTGTGAAGGCAACTCGGCTCTGCTTTAAGATAACGCCTCTCGGCTCCGTTGAATACTCATAAGCAACGGTACCAACCTTGAGTCCCAGCTTTTCAAGCTCTATTCTCGCCTTCAGCTCCGTCATTGCAACGAACTGCGGCACGAGCACCGTGCTGACGTTGCCGCCGCGGCTGACGTAGAGGGTAACGGTGTCGCCTGTTTTTATGGTGACGCCTGCCTCAGGCTCCGTTCTGAACACGAGACCGGGAGTGAAGGCAACGTTATATTCCTCAACGATCTTTGCGGAAACGCCGTACTTCTTCAGAAGCTCGTCCTCCACCGTTCTGTAGTCCGTCATGGTGCAGTCGGGCATATCGAAGGTCTCGATACCGCGGCTGACGGTGAGGGTAATGGCGCAGGAGGTCTTGCCCGGGTCAACGAGGCGCTTCTCACCGCTTTTCGGCTCCTGATCGATGATCTCACCCTTGGCATTGTCCTTATCGTAAACGAACTCCAGGGTCACCGTGTAGTCCTTGGCCTTCAGATCCGCTTCCATACCGTCGTAATAGGTCTGACCGATGAAATTCTCCACCGTGAGAACGTATGAGGTATCGTTTTCGGTGTTGAAGAACACGTTTGCAAGCAGGTAATATGCGCAAACGATGCACGTCAGCAGGAACGCAAATGCCACGGCAAGGATTATGGGGAGAAGTGAGCTTCCCATAAAATTGCCGGAATAATTGTTTACGATCTTCTTTTTCGTCTTTTTTGTAACTCTTTCAACGGTGTCAACGAAGGGCTTGAAGATAACACCGGGGTTTCTTCTGAGTATATCAAGGCGCGAAAGCATCTGATCCGCCGTCTGGAAGCGGGATTCGGGCCGCTTTTCCATAGCCGTCAGAATGATCTGCTCAAGTCCCGTGGGGATAGCGGGGTTGATCTCCGTGGGCGCTATCGGCTGGGTGCTCACCTGCATAAGTGCAACGGAAACGGGGGTCTCCGCAATGAAGGGGAGCTTGCCCACCGCCATCTCATACATCAGAACACCCATTGAATAAAGGTCACTTCTGGTGTCGATGGCAAGGCCCGAGGCCTGCTCGGGACTGATGTAATAAACGGTGCCGATAGCCTTATCGGTCATGGTGACCGTTTCCGCGTTGGGGAGCTTGGCGATACCGAAGTCGGTGACCTTGATAACGCCGTTTTTCAGAAGCATTATATTCTGGGGCTTGATATCCCTGTGAACGATGCCCTTGCTGTGGGCGTGAGCCAGCGCCGCCAGTATCTGACGGCAGTAGCGCACGATCTCCTCCAGCGGAAGCGCGCCCTTTTTAAGCATATAGCTTTTGAGGGTGATGCCCTCGATATATTCCATTACGATATACTTCATTTCACCCGAAACGGATACGTCGTATATGCTGACGATATTCGGATGAGAAAGCATTGCAACGGCCTTCGATTCATTTATAAACCGTTTCACCGACGTTTCGTCGGCGGCAACGTCTTCCTTCAGCATCTTTATGGCAACGTATCGCTCAGCCACCTGGTCATAAGCCCGGTAGACCACCGCCATACCGCCGATGCCGACGTGCTTTTCTATTTTATATCTTCCCTCGAGGACCTGGCCCACGAGTCTTTCGTACGATTCCATTTTACACTCCGATCAGTTGATAGAAACGGGCTTCACAAGGATGGCGGTGATATTGTCGCTACCGCCGTTCTCGTTTGCGCGTCGGATAAGGGTGTCCGTTTTTTCTTCCACGGTGCCGTCACCGGTGATGATCGAATAAAGCTCTGCCTTATCCACCATGTTGGAAAGTCCGTCGGAACACAAAAGTATGTAGGAAACGCCCTCAAGAGGAACCGTGTAGGTGTCGGGCTCAACGGTCTCGTCGGTGCCTACGGCCTTTGTGATGATATTCTTTCTCGACGAGGTCTCTGCCTGCTCGCTGGTCATCATACCGAGATCAACGAGATACTGAACGTAGGAATGGTCGCGGGTGACCTGCTTCACCTCATCCTCCGTGACAAGGTAAAGGCGGGAGTCGCCCACGTTTACAACGTACATGACCTTGCCGCAAACGACAGCGCCCACGAAGGTGGTGCCCATTCCGGAAAGACTGCGGTCCTCGGAGGCCTTGTCGTAAACGGAAAGATTCGCATTGCCAACGGCGTAGGTCAGTATTTTCGGCATATATTTGTCTTTATCTATGGAGCTGTCTTTCAGGAGAACGTCCACGTCCTCCGATATGCTCTTTGATGCTGCTTCAAGGGCAAGACGGCTTGCTTCTTCGCCGCCACGTGCGCCTCCCATACCGTCGCAAACGATAAACGCCGCTGTGTCGGGTGCAAATTCAAGAGCCGCAAAAGCGTCCTGATTAGATTGGCGTGTGCGTCCTTTATCCGTTTTTCCGAAAAATAACATGTAGGACACCTCCTCTGATTAATGTGTGTGTTCTTCCGCCCTTGCCGACTGCTCGGATCTGATCCTGAGCTGACCGCAGGCAGCATTTATATCGGGACCGAGACGGCGGCGCACGGTGGCGTTCACGCCCAGGTCCGAAAGCTTATTCACAAATGCGGCGATAGCCTTCTTGTCGGGACGGGTCATTCCCGTGCCGTCAACGTCGTTCAGGGGGATAAGGTTAACGTGTATGGGCTGGACCTTTCCGCCCCGCTTCATATAGCGGCGAAGCACGGCGGCCAGCTCCTCCGCATTTGCGAGAGAGTCGTTTTTGCCTCTGATAAGTGTGTACTCAAAGGATATTCTTCTGCCTGTGGCCTCAAAATAATCGGCGCAGGCAGTGAGAAGCTTGTGAAGATTATATGCATCGTTCACGGGCATTATGGAGGAGCGGTCAGCATCGTTTGCCGCGTGAAGAGATATTGAAAGCGTTATGGGAAGGGAGAGCTTACTGAGCTCGTATATCTTCGGCACAACGCCGCAGGTGGAAAGCGATATATGGCGAAGACCGATATTGAGTCCGCCCTCGGAGGACACGAGCTTCAGAAAGCGCACAGTTTCGTCGAAATTATCCAGAGGCTCGCCGATGCCCATCATAACCACGTTCGAGATACGGGTACCGGTGTCACGCTCAGCGGCGATTATCTCTCCGAGCATTTCGGAGGCTGAAAGATTTCTCACCCTTCCCGCCCTTGTGGAGGCGCAGAAGCGGCAGCCCATGCGGCACCCCACCTGAGACGAGATGCAGAGGGTGTTGCCGTGCTCGTATTTCATATAAACGGCTTCAACGTGGTTTCCGTCGTAAAGCTCATAAAGATACTTCACGGTGCCGTCCAGCGCGGAAACGTACTTTTCGCTGACGCGCGGTATTTTGATGATGCAGTCCTCTGCCAGCCTTTCACGAAGGGATACGGGCAGGCTCGTCATTTCGGAAAAGCTATCGCCCCGATGAAGCCTTGAGTATATCTGCTTTGATCTGTATTTCGGCAGGGAGTAAGGCTCGCCGGTGATAAACTCCGTGAGCTCCTCCTCCGTCATTCGCAATATATCTGTTTTTTCGTTCATTTTCTCCTGAACCCCGCAATGTAAAAGCCGTCTGTGCCGTGCTTATGCGGCATCAGCGTAACGGCGCCGTTTTCCGCCTCCACGGGGAAGCTTTCGGGCAGATACGGTGTAAATTCGTCAAATTCCCGAAGGAATCTTTCGCGTATAAGGTCGTTTTCCTCGCGGCGCAGAGTACAGGTGGAATAAACCAGCACGCCGCCGGGGCGCACGAGAGCTGCAGACGCGGACAGTATCTTATACTGCACAAGCGGCAGCCTTATAACGTCATCCTCGGATTTATACCTTATATCGGGCTTCTTTGCGATAACTCCAAGCCCCGAGCAGGGCACGTCGCAGAGGACGCGGTCGTAATATCCGCGCTTTTCCTCATTCACAAGGGAGCCGTCGCGGGCGGTGGCGGTGATAACGTCAATACCAAGCCTTGCGGCACCGGACCTTATGAGCTTCACCTTATTTTCGTGAAGGTCGTGGGAATCTATCTCCCCTTCGTTTTTCATGTCGATAGCCATGGAGAAGCTTTTTCCGCCGGGGGCGGAGCAAACGTCGATGACCCTCTGACCGGGGTGCACATCCATAGCGAGAGCGCAGAGCCGCGATGCGGGGTCCTGCACGAACCAGAGCCCTTGACCGTAGCCGTAAAGCTCCGTTATCTTCGCGCCCGATGAAAGCTCTATCATATCGGGGGCAGCTTCGCTCGCACGCACCTCAACGCCGTTTTCCCGGAAAGCGGAGAGAAGCTCATCCGCCGTTGTGCGGAGAGTGTTCACCCTCAGAGTCACGGGAGGCTGCGAATTTGCTGATGCCGCAATAGCCTCGGCCTCGCTTCCGTAGTCACGGAGCCAGGAGGAAACGATCCAGAGGGGCACGGAATGAAGCTTCGAAAGATACTCACCCTCCCCTTCATCCCTTTCGGGAAGCGAAATGCGGCATTCCTCACGAAGCATGCGGCGCAAAGCCGCGTTCACAAGCCCGCGGGACCGTGCAGGTGCCGCAGACACAGTTTCATTCACCGCCGCGTGAGGGGGTATCTTATCCATATATACGAGCTGATAAAGACCGACACGGAGGGCGGCGGCTGTTTCGCCGTCCAGATGGGAAAGCTCTCTTCCCGTCAGTCTTTCTATTTCGGAATCAAGCGTGAGCTTGCGCTCGCAAACGCCGTATATGATGGCGGCGGCGAGGCCTCTGTCCGCACCCGAAAGACCCGAGCGGTCAAGGGCGGCGTCAAGCTCCAGATTTATATATTTACCGTCGCGCTCCCATCTTGAAAGGGCGCTCACGGCAACACGGCGCACGTTATCCTTCATTTGACAGCACGTCACCAACAGCGATCCTTCTGCCGTTGATAAAGTCGGCGGCACTCATACGGCGCTTTCCCTCGGGCTGACAGCCCAGAATGAAAAGCTCGCCCTCGCCGCAGGCAACGCGGATCCTTCCGCCGTCTGTGGAAAGGACCTCACCGGGCGTGCCGGTGTGCCCGTCCTCACTTGCCACAGCCGCGGAAACTATTTTGAGAAGCTTTCCGTCGGGTGTGTGGGTGAAGGAAAGGGGGATGGGGGAAAGTCCCCTTATGATATTGTGAAGCTCTCTTGCGGAAAGCTTGAAATCAAGGGTGCAGTCTTCGTTTTCGATCTTCGCGGCATAGGTCGCGCCCTCGGGCTGAGGCGTGCGGGTGAGGGTGCCGCTTCTGAGCCTTGCCACCACCTCGGTGAGCGCCTCTGCGCCTGCGGCGGCAAGCTTATCGTGAACAGTTTCGAAATTATCGTCTTCCTCGACGGTGACGGTGTTTTTCAGTATCATGTCGCCGGTATCGAGGCCTTCGTCCATAAACATTGCGGTGACGCCCGTTTCCTTTTCGCCCGCCATGATGGCGCGCTGGATGGGCGCGGCTCCGCGATACATGGGCAAAAGGGACGCGTGCGCGTTCACACAGCCGTATTTCGGATAGTCGAGCACGTTTTTCGGCAGTATCTTGCCGTATGCAACCACGAAGATAAGCTCAGGGTCCAGGCTTGCCAGCAGCTCCGCAAATTCTTCCCCTCTCACTCTTTCCGGCTGATACACGGAAAGACCAAGCTCCTGCGCCTTCACCTTGACGGGAGGCGGCGTAAGGGTATATCCACGTCCGCGGGGCTTATCAGGCTGTGTAACAACGCCCACTATCTCTTCGCCCGTGGCAAAAACGGCGTCAAGTGCCGTTGCCGCAAAGTCGGGCGTTCCCATAAAAAGTATTCTCACGGGGTGTCTCCTAAAATCTCAGATGTTAAAGATGTCAGTCCTCGTCCTCGAGCATTTCAACGAGAACGTCGGGGTCCACGTAAAGCTTGCCGTCAAGATGGTCAAGCTCGTGGCAGAAGGCGCGTGCAAGAAGCTCCTCGCCCTCATATTCGCGCATAACGCCGTTTCTGTCAAGCGCCTTCACTCTCACCTTTGCGGGACGGCGGGTGATGCCCCACTGTCCGGGGATGGAAAGGCAGCCCTCTGCCTCTCTCTGCTCGCCCTCGCGATAGATTATCTCGGGGTTGATAAGCTCGATAAGGCCGGTCTCCTCGGTTTCGATGATAACGACGCGGCGCATAATGCCCACCTGAGGCGCCGCAAGACCGCAGCCCTGCGCCTCGTGGAGGGTATCCTTCATATCGTCAAGAAGCGTTAAGATCCTGGGGCTGATCTTATCTACAGGGCGGCAGCGTCCGCGGAGGACGGGATCGCCTTTTTTTCTGATCTTCAAAAGTGCCATAGTTACTCTCCGTTAAATTGAATTGGGATTAAAATCGATGGACAGAGCCACTCTCCGTCCCAGCTTTGAGCCAACGCTGTGGAGCACGCCGGAAAACATTGCCCGCGTGCGCTTCGTCAGCCTGCATTTGCATATGATGCGCATTCTGTATTTGTCGCCCACTCTGTACACAGGTGCCTCGAAGGGACCGAACATCTGAAATCTCACGTCGGGATATTCGGCGGCTGATAAGCCCTTTATGCAGTCGGCAAGGCGAAGGACCGCCGCCGAAAGCTCCGCTTCGTCCTCACTCGACATAGTGAACTGAGCTATATCACAGAAGGGAGGAAAGGCATAGCTGCGGCGCAGGGCGATCTCGTTTTTGTAAAATGAAACGTAATCCTGCTTTGAGGCGTGGCCGAGGCTTTCGTTATCGGGGGTATAGGTCTGGATAACGGCGCGTCCGGGCTTATCCGCCCGTCCCGCTCTGCCCACCACCTGAGTGAGAAGGGAGAAGGTCCGCTCTCCCGCACGGTAATCGTCAAGGAAAAGGGACGACTCTGCCAAAAGCACTCCCACAAGCGTTACAAGGGGAAAATCGTGCCCCTTCGTCACCATCTGGGTGCCGAGGAGTATGTCGGCCTCGTGGCGCTTGAATGCACCAAGGATATCGTCGTAGGCAGATTTCGTTTTCGTTGTGTCCGCATCCATGCGGAGCACCCTTGCCTCGGGGAAAAGGCGGGAGATCTCCTGCTCCACCCGCTGTGTGCCCCAGCCCATGTAAAAGAGATTGTCGCTTCCGCATTCGGGGCAAAGAGAGGGAGCCTTTGCGGTATATCCGCAGTAGTGGCACTGCAGGTGCCCTGCATCTATATGCTCGTTCCGGTAGTCGGCCTTGTTTTCGGTCTCGTTCACCCTTCTGCGCGCGTGATACGTAAGGGCAACGCTGCAGTGAGGGCAGATAACCGCCTCGCCGCAGGTCTTGCAGGAAAGGAAATTATTATATCCCCGTCGGTTTAAAAAGAGCACCGTCTGCTCTCCGCGGGTGAGGTTTTTGCGTATCTCATCGGCAAGCACCGCACCGATGGGGCCTGCCTTATATTCCTCGGGGTCGCGCCGTCTGTCGGCAACGATGACCTCGGGAAGCGTTGCTTTTCCGTAGCGCTCCGTCAGGGAAACGAGAGTGTATGCACCCGTTTCGGTCTTATAGTAAGAGCCCAGGGAGGGGGTGGCGCTGGAAAGCAGCATAAGCGCACCGTTTGCGGCGCAGCGATAGCGGGCAACGTCGTGAGCCGTATACTTGGGCGGCGTGTCCGATTTATAGGTGTGCTCCTGCTCCTC
>JAZMZX010000059.1:0-8285 GCA_045586225.1 Eubacteriales bacterium | reverse complement strand
TGGATGATTGGCATTCTTCTATAGGTGATGATTTGTAAAAAGACCAAACTCTCCTGACTTGACAAATAGAGAATGCTTGTAAAATTTTATCCGGAAAGTGGGGTGAGCTTCTGCGCCTTGCCTCATAACTAGATAAATGGTGTGATACCGGATGTACAATGATACAAAAATCAGCCGAAACTAGGCTTATGGGTTAAGACTTACTCATTTTCAAGCCAAAATGCGCAATTTAGCTTGAAAATAGGCTGAAAATCGCTCAAAAACTGTGTTGTATCTGACTTGACACACTAGTGTCGGGCTCCCCCATCCTCCAGGACGGCAAGCTCATCGGTGCCGTCACCCACGTGCTGGTGAACGACCCCACGAGAGGGTACGGGATATTTATTGAAAATATGCTTGATAAGGCGGGGTAAAAATTTAAGACAGGGGCGATAGCTCCCTGTCTTTTTTTGCGCTGATATGATATACTTTAATAAAACAACCGCATGTGGAGGTGAGTCAGATGAGAGAAGAAGTGTGTACCTTTGGCGGGAGCTATGACAATAATGTGCTTTGGTACGATGATGACGAAAACAGATTTTATATCGATCAGTATCACTTCGGCGTTATCGATGATGAGGAACACTTTGACGGAACAGTACAGATCGACACTTTGACGGCACTTGAAAAGATGATCAAAAAGAATAAACTAAGGTCGGTGCTGATGTATCGGGATAAACTGAATCTTTTTCGTGATCTGGACGTCGTTTTAGCAGGGCTCAGGCAAACCGGTACGGTATATGATTATGGATTTTTGGCAGACAAACGCTATAAATATTATGAAATAACGAAAGATGAATATGCTGTTTACTATGAAGGTACGTTTTTCTCTGTGAAGAACGGCGGTCGGGGAGTTGTGGATTTTTCTGTTGTGCGGCGGATTTTGGAAAACTATAGATCTGTTACATATTATGAATATGGGTATAAAGCCGAGAAGTGGGGCGGTTCTGATTTGATGGACGTTTCATGGCTGTAAACCGTTGTCCCTTTCTGACGTCACCCGTGTCGGTGTACGACCCGGCGAGAGGATACGGGATATTTGCTAAAAATATGACGGACAATGCAAAATAATTCTGTCGGCGCGTGCGTTAAAACAATAAAACGGAAGAATTTTTCAAAAAGCTATTGACATTAAACCTTGTTTATACTTTAAAATGTGCTTGAAAACAAGCAAAGGAGTGCATAAACACATGAAGATCAAGGACGTTGAAAGATTGCTCGGCATCCCCAAGGCAACGATCAGATTCTACGAAAAGGAAGGGCTTCTTTCGCCCGAGAGAAAAGAAAATTCATATAGAGACTATTCAAGCGAGGACGTGGAGCTTTTGAAGAAGATCATCATACTCCGCAAGATAGGTATGCCCGTTGACGACGTAAAAGACGTGCTTGGCGATTCCATGCTCTTGGAGGAGGCGCTTGAGAAGAATATGGTGTCCTTGAAGGAGCAGCTTCAGGAGATAGAGGGCGCCATGAGGGTGTGCTCAATGATGCAGAAAAGGGAAGAGAGCATCTCCACCCTTGATGAAAACTATTATTGGGACATAATACGCACGGAGGAGGAGCATGGCAGCAGATTCTTCCTCATAATCAACGATATCGTTGATTATGAAAAGCGCGTCGTTCTTGACGAATTCGGCCTCGCCGACGAAAACGGAAACCTGAAAGTTTCCCCCGGGCGCGCCGTGCTCATAGCATTTTCATTTTGCCTTGCAGGCGGACTTTTGTGGTTCTTTATGGACGGAATGCTCATCGAGTCCTTCTTCGACGGGTTCATTTTCCCCTTCGTTTGCATAATCATTACCTCGGTGTTCGGTCTTCCGCTCCATTTTTTGAAAAAGAAAAACGAGAAGGCCGCAAGGATCATCAAAAATGTTGGGCTTGCCATATGCGTTCTCATTCTTATCGCGGTGGTGATTATGATGATCTTTTCAGAGATGTAAAGGAGACGGAATGAAAAACGGGACTCTCTCACTTTCTCTTCAGCGCATAGAGAGAATGGAGGAATATTACGACGCTGTGTCTGCCGCTGTGGCGGCGGGGGAGCACTTCGGTCACGGGCTTCGGTATATGGCAAGGGCGCTGGACCTTTATATGAGAAGCGGTGCGTGGCTGCGGGACTACGAGCTTGACGAGATGGGGCTTATCCCTGCGGGGATGAAGCGGGGCGTTCTTTCGGAGGACGGACTCTACTCTCTTCTCCGCGAGCTTGACGGAATGAAGACTGATATAAAATAAACGGAAAGCCGAGGCTGAAGCCTCGGCTTTTTTTAATCGTTATGTGAGTAAAGATCGTAATCGATGGAGGAAATGTGGAAACTGTACGCGGCGCTTTCTCCCGCGATGCGGAGGGAAACGTAGCCCGTCAGGTCGTCGATCCTGATCTCGTTCGTTTCGGCAGGGTCGATGGTGGCAATGATCCTGTCCTCGTTTACGATCACCATTTTGAAGTTGCCCTCGTGCACCGTGAGCCCCGTGATATCAAGGGTGAAATCCGAGGGGAGAATGAAGTTTGCGTAGAGCACCTCGTAAACTCCCGTGAATTTGTCTGCGGAGAAATTCACGCCGGAGGAGACCGTCAGACCGCCGATCGCGATGCTGCCCGTTGATTTTTTGAAGCCCTTGGCGCCAAGGTCCATTTTTATGATGTTTTCGTCGGTAATGGTGGTGAGGGAGATGTCGTCCCGACCGTTTGTGTCTTCAATGTGCTCGATGCCCCCGAAAAAGAGCCATATCGCCGCCACCGCAACGGTAACGATTATTGCCGCTATGGCAAGCTTATCCGTTATCCTTTTATCCATAGGTGTTCCTCCCTTTCTTTTCTGCTTTTATTATATCAGAATGATTCTGCGATGTAAACAGAAGGCCTTCCGAAGCCATGCTTTTTTCATTGACGGCGGCGGCTGATAATGGTAAAATAAATAAAACCGAAGCTAAACGAAAGAAAGGCAAACAGTATGTATAACGAATGGTCACTTAACGCACTTTATCTCGGTATGGACGACCCGAAGCTGGCAGAGGATCTGGCACGCTACGAGGCGCTTATCGGGGAATATAAAAAAGCCGTGAATTCACTTACGGGCGAGGATAAAAGAGCGGAGCTCCGCACCGTGATCGGTATCACGGAAGAGATCGCAGTTACCTCCCGCCGTCTCGGAAGCTTTTTCAGCCTCCGCCGATCCACAAACAGCTCCGATACCGCAGTTGCCGGCTACATGACGAAGCTCTCCCTTCTCTCCGCAAGCATCACGAGAGAAAACGTGCTTTTCCAGAAGTACGTGGGCGGTATTGATGATATCGACGCCGTTATCGCAGATGACGAGGTGCTTTCTCAGTACGGCTTCTATTTCAAGCGCATCCGTGATGCGGTCTCCCATAAGCTCAGCGACGAGGCGGAAGCCGTTATGGCACAGATGAACATCTCCGGCGGCAGAGCCTGGGGTGACCTTGCCTCCTATCTCACAGCAACCGTCGAGGTCGAATACAAGGGCGGCATCACCACGCTTCCCGCCATCAGAGGCTTTGCCGACAGCGAGGACGCAGAGGAGCGCCGCTCCGCATACGAGGCTGAGCTGGCAGCATATAAAAAGTTCAAGGACCCCATCGCCTTCGCGCTGAACAGCATCAAGGCGCAGGTGAACACCGAGGCTAAGCTCCGCGGATATGAAAATCCCCTTGCCATGACGCTGGAGAATTCCCGCATGCAGAAGGCGACTCTCGACGCTATGCTTGAGGCAATGAGAGAGGCAATGCCCAAATTCCGCGAATATATGAAGCACAAGGCTAAGCTTCTCGGTCACAAGAACGGCTTGCCCTGGTACGACCTTCTTGCTCCCATGGGCAAGGCAGGTGGCACCACCTACACCGCAGAGGAGGCTCACGCATATCTCGTGGACCACTTCAAGTCCTTCGCGCCCGACCTTGCGGATATGGTAGACCGCGCCTTCAAGGAGGAATGGATCGATTTCTATCCCCGTGCAGGTAAGTCCGGCGGTGCATTCTGCTCCAATCTGCCCTTTATCGGCCAGAGCCGCATCCTTACAAACTATTCCGGCAGCTTCGGCTCCGTCGTAACTCTCGCACACGAGCTTGGCCACGCATATCACGGACAGATGATAGAGGGTCACCGCCCTCTCAACACGGGCTACACAATGCCCGTTGCGGAGACCGCCTCCAACTTCAACGAGCTCATCATCGTGAACGATGCCATCGCTAAGGCTGAGGGCGAGGAGAAGATAAGCCTTATCGAAAGCCAGATTCGGGATTCCACTCAGATCATTATCGACATCTATTCCCGCTTCCTCTTTGAGGACGAGGTGATCCGCCGCAGAAACGACACCTTCCTCTTTGCAAAGGATCTCGAAGAGATAATGCTGTGGGCACAGCGCGAATCCTACGGCGACGGCCTCGATCCCGACTACATGCATCCTTATATGTGGTGCTGCAAGAGCCATTACTACAGTGCAGGCCTCAGCTACTATAACTTCCCCTATGCCTTTGGCGGACTTTTCTCGAGAGGACTTTATGCAAAGTATCTTGCCGAGGGAGAGGCATTCCTTCCCAAGTACCGTGCGCTTCTTAAGGCAACGACCGTGGACACTGTGGAGGGAGTTGCAGGCATCGCAGGTATCGACCTTACGAATCCGGAATTCTGGAGAGAGAGCCTTTCCGTTATCACCGATCAGATCGATCTTTTCATTGCGGAAACGAGCAAATAAGCAAAACAAAAAAGCTTGTGACTTTTGTCACAAGCTTTTTTTATTAATCGTTTGCAAACACTGCCATGATCTCTTCTGCCAGAAGCTTGGCAAAGCCGCGGCGCCAATCGTCGGAATTCAGCTTAGCCGCGTCGTCGAGGTTGGTGGCGTATCCCGTTTCGATGAGAAGGGAAGGGAATTCGCACCAGCGGGTGACGGTGTAGGAATCGTCGGGCTCCGTGGCGATGGTGACGGATTTGTTGTCAAGCTTATTTCGGAGATTGTCCGTGAATTCACGGAGGAGCGCCTTGTGGGGGTTGTTCTTATAATAGAACATCTCGTATCGGCTTATTTCGGGATAGCCCACGATGCTGTTGATGTGGATGGAAACGAAAAAGTCGATGGGAGTGGTGTAGTGCAGGGCATTGCAGTACACTGCTCGCTCATATGCGGAGAAGATGTTATTCTTGATGATCCTGCTGTCGTCGTAGGAAACGCCGTGGTCCTTTGCCATCTTGCGGATAGTGGAGGAGGAGGGGAAATCCTTCCCGTCGTGAGTGAGCACAACGGTGGCGCCCAGGGCTTCAAGCTCCGCCTTCAGATGCTTCACTATCTCAAGGGTGAGCACAGATTCGTGATCGCTGAGATTGTCGTTGACGCAGCCCGGGTCGTCAAAGCCGTGTCCCGCGTCGAGGCATATGATCGTGATGCCGTCGGCAGATGCATCCACGGTGGGGATGATGGGGGCAGGTCCGTCGTCGGCGGGGGCGGTGGTGTCTTCCTCGGTTTCCGTTTCGGTCTCTGTCTCAGTTTCTGTTTCCGTTTCGGTCTCCGTTTCCGTCTCCGTTTCCGTTTCGGTCTCCGTTTCCGTTTCGGTGACTTTTTCGGTCTCTGTCTCGGTTTCGGTCTCCGTCACCTTTTCGGTTTCTGTGCCGGAGGTCCCCTTAGTTTCCGTTTGAGAGCCGGTGCCGGTGTCTTGCCCGCCGTCGGGCTTATCAGACATAAGATAGCATACAAGCACGATCAGGATGATGAGAAGTGCCGCTATGGGGATGATGACCTTATTTATGCCGTGTTTTTTCTGTTTTTTCATGCTTTGTCCGTTTAAATGAATTTTATGCCGCGTTTTGAACGCAACGAGAATATTATAAAGAAAAAAGTCGGTTTTCGCAAGGGCTCACGTGAAATTTATTTGCGTCCCGAAAGCTCCCAGAAGGCAACGGCGCTTGCCGCCGCAACGTTCAGGGAATCGACTCCTGCCCACATGGGGATGCGCACGGTGTAGTCGCAGCCTTCAATGGCGGCGTCCGAAAGACCGTCTCCCTCGGTGCCCAGCACCACCGCCAGCCTTTCCACCTCCTTCAGCTCCGGCGCCGCAACAGAAACGGAATCGTCGCTGAGTGCCATGGCTGCGAGCCTGAAGCCGAGGCTGTGAAGCACATCTCTCCAGTTATCCTGAAGATACGTCCACGGTATCTGAAAAACCGTGCCCATGCTGACACGGGCGGCACGGCGGTAGAGGGGGTCGCTGCATCCGTTTGCGAGGATGACGGCGTCCATGCCGAGCGCTGCGGCAGAGCGGAAAATGGCGCCCACGTTTGTGGGATTCATCACGGAATCCAGCACCGCAATGCGCTTTGCACCCGCAAGTATATCCTCGGGGGCGGGCGGCTCGGGGCGGAGCATTGCGGCCAGAAGCCCTCGGGTGAGCTTATAGCCCGTAAGCTCCGTTAAAACGTCGAAGGGTGCGGTAAAAACGGGCACGCTGCCGCAGCGGGCAATGACCTCCCTTGCCTCGCCCTCCAGATGGCGGTCCTCCACCAAAAGCGACACGGGCACGTATCCGCCGTTCATGGCGCGCTCTATCACCTTGGGGCTCTCTGCAATGAAAAGCTTGTGGGGAAGCCCGTGTCCCGCAAGAAGCTGAGTCTCCGTGAGTCTTGCGTAAACGTCAAGGCGCGGGTCGGAGAAGTCGTTGATCCTTATGATATCAGGCATAATGTTGTATCCGTCCGAATTATCGTGTTTTTATACATTATAGATCCGCTCACGGGCGTTGTCAAATCGGAAAGAAAAATACCGCTGCCCGATGATTTTTACTTTACTATAAGGGATTTTTTTGTTATCATAAAGGCAGATAAGTATCTGCCCGGAGGAGGTTTAGTATGTTACATCTGATACCGCAGGTGAAAAAGCTCACCGAAAATGAAGGCTTTCTCAAAGAAAAGAAAATATCCTATGATAAGGCTCTCTATGGCGACAGGCTCAAAAAAGCACTTTCAAAGCTTCCTTCAGGGGAGGGCGGCGCCGCCCTCGATATTGTTATCGATGGCGACGGCGGCGAGGCATACGAGCTCACCGTCGGTGAAAGCTCCGTCGTCATAAGGGCGTCGGGCGAGGCAGGTGCCTTTTACGGAATACAGACCCTCCGCCAGCTTTTCGCTCACGACCGCGTGCCCTGCCTTCATATCGAGGACGAGCCCGATTTCGGATACCGCGGATTTTATCACGATATGACCCGCGGCAAGGTGGCTACCGTAAAAACGCTTAAAAAGCTCATCGACCTTCTTGCATACTGTAAGATGAACTCTCTGCAGCTTTACGTTGAGCACACATATGAATTCAGCGGACTTTCCGGGCTGAACGAGCGTGCAGGCTACATATCGAAGGAAGAGCTCATTGAGCTTGACGAATACTGCCGCGACAATTTTATAGATTTCATACCGTCCCTCGCCACCTTCGGTCATATGTACGAGATCCTTGAGGTGGACGAATATAAGCACCTGCGCACTCTTTCCGATTTTAAGGCGTCCGAGAACCGTTGGGACGAGCGCATGGCGCACCACACCGTCGACCCCGAAAATCCCGAAAGCATAGAGCTTGTGAAGCGGCTTATCGATGAATACTCCGAGGCGTTCACGAGCGACACCTTCAATATATGCTGCGACGAGACCTTCGATCTGCACTATCATCCTTCGAAAAAGGATCCGGGCGAGCTCTACGTTGAATTTGTAAATAAGCTCATCTCCCACGTAACGGGAATGGGCAAGCGGGTGATGATGTGGGCGGATATCGTTCTCGCACATCCCGAGACCATCGATATCATCCCCGAGGACACCGTGTTCCTTAACTGGAACTACGCAGGCGACCCATGGTCCGGCGGCATTGAGCGCCTTGGGGCTATGGGCAAAAAGCAGATCGTGTGCCCCGGCACGGGCACCTGGAGCCGCCTTGTGGAAAGTGCCGATAATTCCGAATCGAATATTGCCAAAATGACGAAATACGGCAAGGAAAACGGTGCCATCGGCGTTCTCAATACAAACTGGGGCGACTGGGGCAATCCCTGCTCCCTTGAGCTTTCCCTTTACTGCACCGTTTTCGGCGCGGAGCGCTCATGGTCTGTACAAACGGAGCCGGACGAGTGCTTCAAGGCAAATATCGATTATCTCATATACGGCAGATCCGGTGCCACAGACCTTGTGAAGGCGGTGAGCCGACTTCACGACAGGGTAAACTGGAACCGATTCTGCGCCGCTCACTTTGAGCACCGCC
>JAZMZX010000058.1:0-6507 GCA_045586225.1 Eubacteriales bacterium | reverse complement strand
TTCGAGAAGCTTAGCAACTTCGTCGATAACGTTGATGAACGCGGTGCCGCCGCCGGGAACGATGCCTTCTTCAACAGCAGCGCGGGTCGCGTTGAGAGCGTCCTCGATGCGGAGCTTCTTTTCCTTCATTTCGGTTTCGGTAGCAGCGCCAACCTTGATAACTGCAACACCGCCGGAAAGCTTAGCAAGACGCTCCTGAAGCTTTTCGCGGTCGAATTCGGAGGTAGTGGTCTCAATAGCGGACTTGATCTGACCGATGCGTGCCTTGATGGCTGCAGGGTCGCCTGCGCCGCCAACGATGATGGTGTTTTCCTTGTCGACCTTTACCTGACGGCAGCGGCCGAGCTGGGAAAGGTCTGCATCCTTAAGCTCGAGACCGAGCTCGGAGGTGATGACCTGACCACCGGTGAGGATAGCGATGTCGCGGAGCATTTCCTTGCGTCTGTCGCCGAAGCCGGGAGCCTTGACAGCAACGCAGGTGAAGGTGCCGCGGAGCTTGTTGAGAACGAGAGTGGTGAGCGCTTCACCTTCAACGTCTTCAGCAATGATGAGGAGCTTTCTGCCGGACTGGATGACCTGGTTGAGAAGCTCGATGATCTCCTGGATAGCGGAGATCTTCTTATCTGTGATGAGGATCAGCGGATCGTCGATAACGGCTTCCATCTTATCCATATCGGTTGCCATGTAGGGGGAGAGGTAGCCGCGGTCGAACTGCATGCCTTCAACGACCTCGCAGTAGGTCTCAGCGGACTTGGATTCCTCAACGGTGATAACGCCGTCGGAGGTTACCTTTTCCATAGCGTCAGCGATGAGAGTACCGATAACTTCGTCGCCTGCGGAGATAGTACCAACGCGTGCGATGTCGTCGCTGCCCTTAACGCGGGAGGAGTTTGCCTTGAGGCATTCGGTTGCCTTTGCAACTGCCTTCTGGATACCGCGGCGGAGAACCATGGGGTTTGCGCCTGCAGTAACATTCTTCATGCCTTCGTGGATGAACGCCTGAGCAAGGATGGTGGCGGTGGTGGTACCGTCGCCTGCTGCGTCGTTTGTCTTGGTCGCAACTTCCTTAACGAGCTGTGCGCCGGTGTTCTCGGCGGGATCGTCGAGCTCGATCTCTTTAGCGATGGTAACGCCATCGTTGATGATGAGGGGAGAGCCGTACTTCTTCTCGAGAACGACGTTTCTGCCCTTGGGACCAAGGGTGATCTTAACTGTATTCGCGAGCTTGTCAACGCCTGCGAGGAGGGCTGCTCTTGCTTCGCTTCCGTAAAGAATATTCTTTGCCATTTTAGTGTGTACTCCTTTTGTGATTAGTCGATTTTAGCGAGGATATCGCCCTGACGAACGATGCAATATTCAACGCCGTCCAGCTTGATCTCGGTGCCTGCGTACTTGGAGATTATAACGTGATCGCCAACAACGCTCGTCATAGTGGTGGACTTGCCTTCGATCTCGCCGCCGGGGCCAACTGCAACAACTTCGAATATCTGGGGCTTTTCCTTAGCGGAGCCGGGGAGAATAAGTCCGGAGCTGGTGGTTTCTTCGATCTCAACGGATTTGACAACAACGCGGTCAAAAAGGGGAACGAGTTTCATTTTGTGAATACCTCCTTAACGGTTTATGTAAGTATATTTTTAACTTCGTTCGTTAGCACTCAAACGCTGCGAGTGCTAACACATGGTACTATTTTACTTGCAGGCGCCGAAAAAATCAAGTGTATTTCGTATTGTTCACATTTAGTTTACATCTTCCGTAAGGGGGAAATGACCCCCTCGGAAATCGTTCTTTTAAGCCCGATAATAAGGCCGGGGAAGCCTGCATATATATTACTGTAAAAACGCACGGCGAGGGGAGTGAGCAGGTATTTTAGATGCTTTGGCGCGGTTTTTCGGCGGCGCGATGCCGCCTCTGCTTATGGCAACGGGGCTTGGATACGGTGCCGTTACGGGCTTTTTCCACCTCCGCCATCCCATAAAAACGGCAAAGCTGATGTTTCGCCGCCGCGGCGACGGAATATCGCCTCTGCGCGCCGCCTCCATGGCTCTTGCAGGAACTCTGGGCGTTGGCAATGTGACGGGCGTAACGGCCGCCATCGCCATGGGAGGTGCCGGCGCCGTTTTCTGGATGTGGTTTTCGGCATTTGCGGCCATGTCCGTGAAATATGCGGAAACGGCGCTTGCCGTCCGTTACCGCAGGCGTGACGGTAAGGGCTACTACGGCGGCGCTCCCTATTACATCAGAGATGGACTGAAGGGGAGCTTTCCGCGGGCGTCGGCTGCCGCAGGCGGCGCCTTTGCGGTGTTTGCCATCGTAAATTCCGTTGTCGTTGGAAATATTCTTCAGGTAAACGCGGCGGCATCCGCCGTGGAGGTGACCTTCGGCATGCCCGCTGTTTTTGTGGGTGTGATTTTTTCTATAGCAACGGCGGCGGTGGTCCTTGGCGGTGCACATCGTATCTCGGCTTTGACGGCGAGGCTTATCCCCGTCGTTTCCCTTGCTTATATCATTATGTGCGGAGCTGTCATAGCCGCCGACGCATATATGATACCCCACGTGATGGGGAGGATATTCAGGGAGGCCTTTTCGCTTTCCTCGGCGGCAGGAGGTGCTGCGGGATATGGCATAGCGGAGGGGATAAGATACGGGGTCACTCGGGGCATACTCACAAACGAGGCCGGGTCCGGCACGTCTCCCACGGCGCATGCCTGCGCCGATGCGGAGTCTCCGATGGCGCAGGGGTGCCTTGGCATATTCGAGGTCTTTGCAGACACGGTGGTGATCTGCTCCATGACGGCTTTCGTTATCCTCATCGGCGAGGAATACGGTATCTCTGCCTCAGCGCGGGCTATAGAATCGTCATTTGCGGTGTTTTCCTCTCTTCTCGGTGAGTGGGCGCGCGGCGCACTCACCGCCGTGATACTTGTGTTCGTTTTTGCCACACTGCTTTCCCAGCATTATTATGGGGAGGTGGCGGTGCGCTACCTTGGAGGTGGCAGACTGAAAGTGGCTTATACAGCAGCCTATCTTGCCGCTGCCGTGTACGGCTCCGTTATCGCCCCGGAGCTTATGTGGACCCTTTCCGACGTGACCGTAGGCGTGCTGACCACCGTCAACGTAACGGCGCTTCTTTTCCTTCATAGGGACGTTGTTGCCCTGACGGACACCTCCTTCGTCGGCGGTAAATGATGGCGCTGAGGGCGAAATATCCCTCATATCATAGCCGCGTGCACTATTATGGCAGCGCGGGCAGATTCTTGACGTTGAGGAGGCGGGGAAGTGCAGGTATAATTTTTGTGTGGGTTTAATAATATTCAGGGAGGGTGATACCCGAAAAGAAAAAGATCGAAGAAAATATAAGAAAGCGAGGCTTTGAAATGAAAAGAAGCATATTATCGGTATGTAAGCTTGCCGCCGTCATTTTCGTGCTGGCGGTGCTGTCGGTGGCGGCGTTTGCCGCCTCACCGCGGGTGACTCTCGACGGCGAGAGCTATCCCGTATCGGACACTGAGCTGACAAACGAGACCACCTGCCTTTGGTTTCGCAGCTTCATGGGCGAGATGACGGACGGCGAGGCCGCCGTCAGCTGGGACGCGGAAACGAAAACGGCGTCCGCCAAAGTGGAGGGGCTGACTGTAACGGCAAGATCAGGCGACAGATACATAGTGGCAAACGGCCGATACCTTTGGTGCGGAACGGAGAACTATATCGTTGACGGACGGATGATGGTGGCTGTGCGGCCTATGGCGAAGGCTCTGGGAGCCGACGTTTTGTGGAACGGGGACAGCTTCAGCGTTGCCGTTGGCAAGGCAACAAGCCCCATCGAAAGTGGCGACGAATTTTACGACGCAGACGAGCTCTATTGGCTTTCACGCATCATAAGCGCCGAAGCGCGTGGCGAGGTGCTTCGCGGTCAGCTTGCCGTTGCCGCTGTGGTATATAACAGAGTTGAGGCGGAAGAATATCCCGATTCCGTATACGGCGTTATTTTCGATATGGAAAACGGCGTTCAGTTTACCCCCGCAGCCACGGGCTCGGTTTATGAGGAGCCCACGGAAAAGGCCGTCATCGCGGCCAAGCTTGCCATGGAGGGCTACAGATACAGAGACGACATCCTCTTCTTCTGCGCAAACTATCTTGCCGATTCCTGCTGGGCGGGCAAAAACCGCACCTTCGTGGAGACCATCGGAGGTCACACCTTTTTTGCATAAAGAAATGCCGGGCGGCAGCCCGGCATTTTTTACGTTAGTGTGGTGTCCTTTGTGTCGCACTCCCGGTGGCAGATTCCCGAGGATAAGCATCGCATTTTTCCGTCAACGGAGCGGATATGAGCCACGGGCTCGTTTCTGTGGGCGCACATCATCTCCACCAGCAGCGGCAGAGCTTCCTCTCCCGTGCGGTTTACTCCCACGTCGGACCTTGCTATCCCGGATTCAGTTTTCAAGCTGCTTACCTAAAAATGAAGCCGCCGTCTCAATGAGCTTTGCTTCCACCTCTGCGTCAACGGGAGAGGGAGTGCCGTCTGCCACGGCAACGGAAGCAACGCAGCCAATAATGTCGCCCTCGGATATGATGGGGGAGGCGCATCTCACGTAGTGGCTGCCCCCGTCTATGGCGTAAACCTTGCGTCCGTTGGCGAGAAGCTCGCTGTGGCGGTAGCTCTGGCGCGATTCAACGATGCCGCTGAGCTCATCGGACAGCTTTCGCTCAAGGTATTCCTTTCGGGGCACGCCGGACGTGGCGATAACGGCATCGCGGTCTGTGACGATAACGTCAAGACCGCAGGTCTTGTGCAGTGTTTCCGCGTACTGAGCCGCGAAGGCGGAAAGCTCCCCGATGGGGGAATACTTTTTGAAAATGACCTCTCCGTCGCGGTCGGTGTAGATCTCAAGCGGGTCACCCTCGCGGATGCGCATAGTGCGGCGGATCTCCTTGGGGATCACCACGCGACCGAGGTCGTCGATGCGGCGTACGATTCCTGTTGCTTTCATATATATAAATATCTCCTTGTAAATACAGATTTGTGATATTAGTATAAACAAAAGATCATGAATTATACTGCCGCGGGATTTACTTTTTGGGTGTGGTTATGATATAATCGTAACAACAATAATTATTGGAGAATACGCAATATGTTTATAACAAACGATGTTAAGTATATAGGTGTGAACGACCACGAGATCGATCTTTTTGAGGGACAGTACCGCGTGCCCAACGGCATGGCGTATAATTCCTACGTTATCCTCGATGAGAAGATCGCGGTTATGGACACCGTGGACAGACGCTACACGGAAGAGTGGCTCTCAAATCTCATCGCAGCTCTCGACGGCAGAACGCCCGATTATCTTATCGTGCAGCATATGGAGCCCGACCATTCCTCAGGTATCACAAAATTCGCGGAGACGTACCCGGATGCAACCATCGTTGCATCAAGCAGAGCCTTCACCATGATGAAGAATTTCTTCGGCACCGATTTCAGTAGCCGCCGCATAGTCGTGGGTGAGGGCAGCACTCTCTGCCTCGGCAAGCACACGCTCACTTTCGTGACGGCACCTATGGTGCATTGGCCTGAGGTCATCGTGACATACGACTGCTGCGATAAGATTCTTTTCTCCGCCGACGGATTCGGTAAATTCGGCGCTCTCGACGCAGACGAAGACTGGGCGTGCGAGGCGCGCCGCTACTATATCGGCATCGTTGGCAAGTACGGCGCACAGGTGCAGGCGCTTCTGAAGAAGGCGGCTGCTCTCGATATCTCCGTTATCGCGCCCCTCCACGGTCCCGTGCTCACCGAAGACCTTGGATATTACGTAAATCTTTACGATATCTGGTCAAGCTACAAAGTTGAAAGCGAAGGCATTGTGATCGCGTATACGTCAGTGTATGGCAACACGAAGGCGGCGGTTATGCTTCTTGCGGAGAAGCTCAGAGAAAAGGGCTGCGAAAAGGTCGTTATCAACGATCTTGCCCGCTGCGATATGGCAGAGGCAGTTGAGGACGCATTCCGCTACGGCAAGCTGGTGCTCGCAACCACCACCTACAACGGCGATATATTTCCCTTTATGAAGGAGTTCATCGACCACCTGACAGAGCGCGGATACAGAAACCGCACAGTCGGTATGATCGAAAACGGCTCCTGGGCGCCTATGGCGGTGAAGATCATGCGCCGTATGCTTGAGGAAAGCAAGGATATCACCTATACGGAAAGCACAGTCAAGATCACGTCTGCTCTTAACGATGAGAGCAGAGCGCAGATCGAAGCACTTGCAGCCGAGCTTTGCGGCTGATAGAAAGAATAAAAAAGCGCCGTCCTAATGGACGGCGCTGTTTGTATTATGCTGTCTCTACCGGTGCGACGCGGCGGAAATGGTCTTCCTTAGTTAGAACCGCTTTTGCGGTCTGCGAATCGACCTCTTCGCCTCGTTCGAGTTTTTCGATATCGGCGACCGTAGCGCCGGAGCGTTCAGCCAATTCGGGAATGCTCATATTGATGCTCTTGCGGCGAGAGGA
>JAZMZX010000057.1:0-27149 GCA_045586225.1 Eubacteriales bacterium | reverse complement strand
ATGGCTACGATCCGACTTGGAGAGCTCTGCTGTTGGATATCACGCCGCCGTACATATTGAAGCCGCCGCGGCTGTAGACCGCGCCGCCGCAGGCATAATTCGTGAGCCATGATTCTGTGCCGTCTTCGTTTGTAACGATGGTGTATTCGGTATAGACCTCGTTATTGTCGATCACGCCGCCGTACATATTTACGGTTGCGTTAAGAGAAAGGATCGCCGCACCGCCCGCACGCTCAACTGTGTAAACAGAAACGTAATCGGTGTTTCTGAGAACGCGGTCGTTGCCGAGCTTCAAGTTATTAACGATACGGGTACCGTTGTGGAGGTTCAAGATTCCGCTGTCTGCAACGTAAACGGCACTGCCCACAACGGTCACCGTAAGGTTGTCGCGGTTACCGTCAATGGTGAGCACGCCCTTGCCGCCGCCCAGAGTCAGCACGCCCACACGGTGATAAAGGATGGAATCGGTGCCGTACTTATCCTGGCCAACAACGAAAATGTCGCCCGCATAATTGGGGGCACGAAGGAGGGTGTGATCCTCGTCGGAATAGATGGTAGTATTGTAAGAAATGAATATGGGCTTGTTTACAATGATGTCAGCCGTGATAACGATCTTATCAACGCCCGCTTCCGCGCGCTTGATAAGCTTTTCGAGAGTATCGGTTCCGTCCAGCTCCCATACAGCAGAAACGATGCAGTTCTCGCTGACGGTGCCGCTGCCCTCAAAAGCATTGCCGGCGGAATCCTTCCAGCCAAGGAAGTTGTAGCCGATCTTAACGGGTGTGGCAAGCGTGTATACGCCATTGGCGCCGACGCCGACACTATAGGTCTCGCCGTTGCCGAGGTCAACTATGATGTGATATACAGCCTTGATCTTTTCTATGGAGCGGTCATTATAGTAGGAGCAGTTTGCGCAGGAGCTGCGTTCAACACCCTCGTTTTCGGGGGTGGGCTCTCTGTGAACCTGCCAATCGCCCATTGCATGGCCGGTTGCGGGAGTAACAACTGTCTTCACCTTGCCGCAGTCGGAGCAGGTGTATACCGTGATGCCATCCTTAGTGCAGGAGACCTCGTTTTCAACGACGCCCTCGCCGTAGGAGTGAGCCATATAGATGGTAACGATATCGGTGGTGACGGTGTTGCCCGCGCTGTCCGTGATAACGCAGTATACCTGGCGCTCGTCAGCAGATGCCGACATCTTCACGGTATAGGTATCGGTGGTGACGGAGGACTTATGGAACTTCGTTCCGCCGGGATTCTTGAAGTACCACTGGTACTTGATGCCGTCGCCCTCGGCCTCCACACTCACCTTAGCGGTGCTGCCATCTGCAACGGTCACAGACTGAGGCTGAGTAATAATGGTTGCACCGAGCTTGATGGTGACGGTTTCCGTCTTAACGGAGTTGCCGTATTTATCGGTGATAACGCAGTATACCTGGCGTCCGTTCACAGAATCCGCCATCTTTACGGTGTAGGTATCGGTGGTAACGGAGGATTTATGGAACTTCGTTCCGCCGGGATTCTTGAAGTACCACTGATACGTAAGCTCCACGCCCGCAGCATCCACAGAAACGGATGCTTTATGTCCGAGCATGACCACAGCGGAGGCGGGCTGCTTTACGATGGAAACGGGCTGACCCATTATCAGCGTGACAGTATCGGTGGTAACAGAGCTGCCGTACTTATCGGTGATAACGCAGTATACCTGACGTCCGTCTCTCTCGGGTGTCATTGTAACGCGGTAGGAGCTGCCGGTGAATGACGTTGTGAGAAGGAATGACGTGCCGTTCTTATTCTTATAATACCACGCGTAGGTAAGTCCGTCGCCGGTGGCTTCAAGGGTAACGTTCGCGGTCTCACCCTCCAGAACAACAACGGAGGAGGGCTGCTTCACGATGGTGGCAGGATTGCCCATGGTCAGCGTAACCGTGTCGGTGGTAACGGAGTTGCCGTACTTATCGGTGATAACGCAGTATACCTGACGTCCGTCTCTGGCGTCTGTCATCGTGGCATAGTACTCTGCACCCTTGAAGGAATCCGTCTTCGAGAAAGAAGACGCGCCTTTATTTCTGAAATACCAGGTGTATGTAAGCTCGTCTCCGATGGCCTTCACGCTGACGGTGAACTTTTCGCCGGAGGGGACCACAACGGAGGAGGGCTGTCTCACCACGGAAACGGGAACTCCCATTATCATGCTGACGGTGTTCGTTCTCACAGAGCATCCGTATTCATCGGTGATAACGCAGTATACCTGACGTCCGTCTCTTGCCGCCGTCATAGTGGAGGAGTAGCTGCTGCCTTTAAAGGTGGTGGTCAACTTGAAGGTGTCGCTGCCCTTGTCCTTATAGTACCAGGCATAGGTCAGTCCTTCGCCCTTGGCACTCACTTTGATGCTGAAGCTTTGGCCATCAGGCACGATAACGGTCCCGGGCTGCTTCGTTATCTGCACGGCTCCGGTCATATTAAGTGTGACCACGTCGGAGGTGACGGAATTGCCGTACTTATCCGTGATAACGCAGTACACCTGACGTCCTGCGCGCTCAGGATTCATAGTCGTTTTATACGTATCACCCTTGAAGCTGTTCGTAACGGCGAAGCTTGCGCCCGCGCCGTTCTTATAGTACCAGGTATAGGTGATGCCGTCGCCCTCAGCCGCAAGGCTTACCTTTGCCACGCTGCCGTTTGCAACGGTGACAGACTGAGGCTGGGTAACGATCTTCGCCACGGTTCCCATATTGATGGTGACCGTGTCTGTCGTTGCCTTATTTCCGTTTTCATCTGTGACGACACAGTACAGCTGACGTCCGTCTCTGTCACTTGTCATCTTTGCGGAATAATAAGCGCCGGTAAACGTGGCGGTTTTACGGAAGGCTGTATCGCCTGCATCCTTAAAATACCACGTGTAAGTCAGCCCCTCGCCTTCGGCGGTGAACTGGACTCTTGCCATTTCGCCTTCTTCAACTGTGACGCTTTGAGGCTGCTTAGTTATCTGCACCGCAGCTTCGGCTGCAGCCGCCGGTTCGTCGGCGTCTGTGCCGTATGCAGTGATGCATAGCGCAAACATCAAAGCAAGGATCAGTAAAGCCGGCAAGGCTTTGATCCTCTGAAGCTTCTTACACATACTACCTCTCCTTATGTAAAAGATTTGTATTTGATCGTAACAGTTACGCAGAAACGTTATTTACGATGCCCGCGAAGACGGCGCTGTCCTGCGCCCTTCGCGTAAATACATGAAATGACACGCCTGCCATCACTTGGAATGCACCGCGTATCATGAGTGTAATACATATTATATTATATACTATATGACCGATAAACACAAGAATTAATTGCCCGATATCGTAGATTCTCAACATTTTCCGCAGCCATGCAAAAGGGGGGGCTGAGCATCCCATCTCACTAAAATTATGATTGCAATACGCGGCGCGTTGTGGTATCCTAAAAAAAGTAAAATGCTGATCCTCCCTACTGCCCAATGGATCGGAAAGAGAAAGAATTCCAAATGAAAAATTTTGAAGCTGTAAATAAGAATCTCACCTCTCTCGGATATAAGGTGTCCGTTTTCGAAACGGCTAAGGAAGCCGTTTCTTACCTCACCTCATCCGTTAAAAACACCACCGTTGGCTTCGGCGGCTCTATGACGCTTGCGGAAATAGGCCTTTACGGGGCGCTCTCCGAAAGCAACCGCGTTTATTCCCATGCGAACATTCCCGAGGGGATGACGGCAGACCAGGTACGCGCCGGCGCCGGTGCCGCGGACGTTTATTTTTCCTCCGTGAACGGACTTGCCGAAACGGGCGAGATCATAAACATCGACGGCCACTGCAACAGAGTTGCCTCCACCCTCTACGGGCACAAAAAGGTGTTTTTTGTTGTCGGCAAAAACAAGCTTGCTCCCGACTATGAGTCCGCACTTTTCCGCGCACGCAACGTTGCTGCGCCGAAAAACGCCCGCCGTCTCCACAAAAACACGCCCTGCGCCGTGAACGCGGACCGCTGCTACAACTGCAAGAGCCCCGAGCGCATCTGCCGCGCACTTTCGGTTTTATGGTGCAAGCCCACCTCCGCTGAATACGAGATCGTGCTCATTAACGAAGAACTTGGATATTGATAAGGAGCCCTTATGCTTTCTTTTGAATGTGATTACGTGAAAGGCGCTCACGAAAATATACTGCGCCGACTTATAGAAACAAACGACGAAGCCCTCCCCGGCTACAGCTGCGACGTTTACTGCGATATGGCCAAGGAAAAGATACGCGCTGCCTGCGGCGCCCCCGAGGCGGACGTTTATTTTCTCGTTGGCGGCACGCAGACGAACCAGGCCGTTATCTCCGCAATGCTCCGCCCTTACGAGGGCGTTGTCAGCGCAGACACCGGCCACGTGAACTGCCATGAGGCGGGCGCCATCGAATACACGGGCCACAAGGTGCTCTCGCTTCCCGGACGGGAAGGCAAAATTGAAGCGGATAAGCTTGAAGAATACCTTTCGGGCTTTTTCGACGATGCAAACCGCGAGCACATGGTGTATCCCGGCATGGTGTATATCTCACATCCCACCGAATACGGCACACTTTATTCCCTTTCGGAGCTTGAAGCCATATCGTGCATTTGCAAGCGATACGGTCTTCCCCTCTATCTTGACGGCGCAAGGATTGGCTACGGAATCATGAGCGACGGCACCGACGTAACGCTCCCTGACGTGGCAAGGCTCTGCGATGCCTTCTACATCGGCGGCACAAAGGTGGGAGCCCTCTGCGGCGAGGCTGTGGTTTTCCCGAGAAACAATGCTCCCGCCCACTTCTACACCTCCGTGAAGCAGCACGGGGCGCTTCTTGCCAAGGGCAGGCTTCTGGGCATTCAGTTCGACACTCTCTTCACCGACGGGCTTTATTTCGAAATAAGCCGCCACGCAATAAAAATGGCAAACGAAATGCGCCGCATCTTCCGTGAAAAGGGCTATGAATTCTTCATCGAAACGGTGACGAACCAGATATTCATCGTGCTTTCAAACGAAAGGATGGAGGAGCTTTCGAAAGACGTGCGCTTCGATTTCTGGGAGCGCCGCGGCAGCGGACACACAGTGGTCCGCTTCGCCTCGAGCTGGTCCACAACCGAGGCTGAGGTGGCAAGCCTCGCCGAGCTTTTATAAAACAAAAATACCGCAAGACTTGGCTTGCGGTATTTTCTTTTTTTCTATTTCACGTCAACGAAACGTGTCATATTCATCAGCGGATGGCGAAGCTTTATCGCCCCCTTCACGGGGCATGACATAACGCAGGAGCCGCAATAGTAGCATTCGCCGGGATAGAGCACAATGGGGTGCTCCCCTTTCCTTTCGGAGGGTATCATTATATCCACCTGACACACCGACGCACATTTATTGCAGCCGATGCAAAGGCCCTCGTCGAAGGTGATGGGGTCGGTGCTGGAGGAAACGGGCACCGCCGAAAATTCAACCTTTTTCATAGCGTCTCTCCTCCTCGAAATAATCTTCGTTGTTTGCTTCGTATCCCAGCTTCACGTCCCCGTAATAATCCTTGGGCACGTGTCGGCTCATGACCTTCCCGCCCTCAAGGCGGACCGTGATAAAGCAGTCCTCAGCGCTGCCCGTGTCCTTGCTGTCGCTCCTTTCAAAAAAGAGCGGTGCCGACGACGATTTGCGCAAAAGGCATGCGTTTATGATGAGCTTTGACACCTCAAGGATATCAAGCACCTCGTGAGTGCGCATTAGCTCGTGAGGATTTCGGCAGGAAAGCATCGGCACGATATCGCGGCTGTAGCTTTCGAGAAGTGAGAGCCCCTCGGAAAGGAGCATATCGTTTTTCACGCCGCCGCAGTAATTCTGCATCGCCTTGCTGATGGCGCGGTTGAGCTCACGCCATCCGATTCCGCCCTTCACGTAAAGGGGAGCGTAAAGCCTTTCCTTTTCTTTTGTCACGTCTTCCCCGTCGGGGGCGGTGAGCTCAAGGGATTCCGAGGCTTTTGCCGCCTTTCTGCCTGCATAATAGCCCGTTGCGGCGGCAAAGCCGCAGCAATCGGAGGCATAAAGCTGGTCGCCGCAGGCATATATGCCGTCTATGTTCGTTTTAAGGTCCCAATCGTGGAATATTCCGCCGGGCGCGCCGAAAAGCTGCCTTTCCTGAGGCAAAAACGCAGCGGACTGCCAGCCCGTGCCATATGACTGAAGTCTGTGTCGGGTCGGGTCAAAGCCTCTTTCCGTGAAATTTTCAAGCACGGGTATCTTCGTTTTGCCCTCCTCGCCAACCATCATGCCCCAGATAACGCGGCGCTCCGCATCGGGCATTTTCGAAAGGTCCGCATAGAATGGCAGCTGATATCCCCTTTTCATCAGCTCGTCGAAGGGGAGAGTTTCGGGGCCTCTGTATTCGTATTTGGGCTCGTCGATAACGCCGCCCTTAAGGAAAAACTTCTGTCCCTTTGCGGGGTAGTATCTCTCCCTCACCGTTTTCAGCTCGTTTCCGTCTCTGTCAACGTAGGGTATCTCAACGCCTCTCGCGTCCACCATGGTCGCCGCGTACCACGTGTTATGATTGTTTCCCGTGCTGTAGGGCGGGAAGCTGCGTCCCGCGGCGGAAAACTCACCGCGCACGGACTTTTCCATCATGGCAAATTCAATGCCTGCACGGTATCCCATTGCGTGTCCGCTTCCGATGCTCTGGGTGGGTCTGAATTCGCAAAGGCCCACGGCGTCGGGGTCAAAGAGCCACACCCTTGCCGGACGGGACATTGCAAGCACCGTGGTCTTCGCCGTGAAGATCATGAACCGTCCCGTGTGGACGTTCATTCCCATGGCGCCGATTCCGCGCTTTTTGCCGCCCTCCTCCTTAACCAGAAGCGCCGTTGCCTCCGTTCTGTCGAAAACGGTGACACCGAGCCTTAAAAGCTCCTTATAAAGGGCTGGCTTGAAGGTGCTTCCCCACACACGGAGCGTGAATTTGTTTTCGTAATCGTAGGCAAACATAAGGCCCGTTTCGCCGTCGCGAAAATCGGCGCCCTCAAATTCGCCCTCAGTGTCGCGTATCTTGCCGCCGAAGGACTCCATATCAAGAAGGCGGTGCCAGCCCTCACGGCATTCAATGTAGTGAGCGATGCCGTTGCTGTAGCCGTCCTGCTCGTGTATGTACGCGTTTGCTATCTCCTCAGCCGTAACACGGGAGCAGGGATTCGTGCAGGCGGATTCCCAGTGGTCGAATCCGCTGCCTGCGGCGCCGCTTCGCACCGTGGCACCCTTTTCAACGAGCACCACCCTTTTGCCCTGTCTTGCCGCGGATATTGCGGCGTAGCAGCCTGCCATACCGCCTCCCAGCACCAGCACGTCTGCGGTGACGGCTGTCTCTTTATCCATTTCATTTGGATAAGGCCAAGCGTATTCCATATATCCTCCATGCCGCTTTGCGGCTGATATTTTTCGCTGCTTTTATTATATAATACCGACACAATCAAATCAAGTGGCACATATCGCTCATGCTTTTTATTTATTGACACATTATTCTCCGTCCGTTAACAATTCGTATATAATTATCGCGTATAATACGATGGATTTTGTAAAAATGAGGCTTAATAACTTGAAAGATAAATTGATGAAGATACTGGGCTTCATCCTGAATCCCCGCCTGCTTCTGTGCCTGGGGATTGGCTGGATGATAACCAACGGCTGGTCGTACGTGATGTTTGCCGTGGGCTCCCTTTTTAATATAGAATGGATGATCGCCGTGGGCGGCGCTTATCTTGCATTTCTCTGGCTCCCCGTTTCCCCCGAAAAGATCGTAACGGTGGCTATCGCCATGGGGCTTATGAGATACCTTTACCCGAACGATGAAAAAACTCTCGGCGTGCTTATCGGCGTGCGCGTGTTTCTCATCAAAAAGCTGGGCTCCAGGCCCGCTCCCAGAAAGATCCTCGAAAAGCTCAGCATAAACTGCAGTGCATACGTGGACACCACAAGGATATGACAATATCGAAAAAGCGACCGTGCCGCGGTCGCTTTTCTTTTCCCCGTGCACTGTGAAGGTTGACAACGGGGAAAATAGTTTTTATAATTTACTTATATCTGAAGATCAACAGTAAGGGAGATCCGCAGTAATGACAACACGCAAATATTGGCTCGACACGATGCTTAAAATAGCTGCCCCCGTTATCGAGGCTTTGGCCGAGGGACAGCTGACAGAAAAAATGAACGTACGCCCCCGTCGGGAGCGCCGCGATAAAAACGACTGCACCTATCTTGAGGCGTTCGGACGTACTCTCGTTGGTATGGCCCCCTGGCTCGAATGCCCTCTGGAGGATGCACGGGAGGAGGAGCTTCGTCAAAAATACGCCACCCTTGCCCGCCGCGCCATGACGATGGCCGTGACTCCGGATTCGCCGGATTCGATGAATTTCGAAACGGGCGGTCAGGCTATAGTGGACGCCGCCTTCCTGGCTGAGGCTATACTGCGCGCTCCCACCGAGCTTTACGAAAAGCTGGACGGCGAAACGAAGCGATGCCTTATCGCGAAAATGAAGGCGACACGCACCCGCAAGCCCTATGCCTGCAACTGGCTTCTCTTCTCCGCGATGATAGAATGCTTCCTCCGCTTTGCAGGTGAGGGAGATTGGGACCGCATGCGCATCGATTACGCGCTCCGTCAGCATATGCAGTGGTACCGCGGCGACTCCATCTACGGCGACGGTGAGGACGTTCACGTGGACTATTATAACAGCTTCGTTATCCAGCCCATGCTGGTGGATATCATAAACGCAGTGGGAAACGAAGAAGGCGACTGGCGCGGTATGCGTGAGCCCATTCTTCGCCGTGCCGCAAGATATGCCTCCATCCTTGAAATGCTCATCGCACCCGACGGCTCATATCCCGTTATCGGACGCTCCGTTGCATACCGCTTCGGCGCCTTCCACGGGCTCGCCTCCGCTGTGCTCACTCACAATCTTGAAGAAAAGCTTTCCCCCGCCTCCGTGCGCTGCGGTCTCACCGCCGTTATCAGGCGCATTATGGCATATCCCACCCTCTTTGATGAGGAGGGATGGCTCAACATCGGCGTTTGCGGAGAGCAGCCCCGCATGCGCGAGGGCTACATATCCACGGGAAGCCTCTACCTTTGCCTTTCCGTATTCCTCCCCCTCGGTCTTCCCGAAAGCGACCCATTCTGGTCCCTGCCCGATGAAAAATGGACGGCGGCGAAGATATGGGACGGCGAGGACACCGTTGTTGACCACGCAATGTAAGGAGCAGCTATGACAACAGTTAACATTTGCGATCTTCTCATAAGCAACAGAGACGTTTTCAAATCCGCGTTCACGTGGGATTCGGGGCTTCAGCACCTTTCCGGCGCCATGATAATGACGCAAAGGGGGCTCCATGCCGATAAGGACCGCCTTATAGAGTGCCGCAACCTTATAAAGCGCTCCTTCAACGTTTTCTCAAGCTTCCGCGGAAATGCGCTCGCATTCACCACCGCGATGCTTGCCACCGCAGAGGACCCCGTTTCCGTCGTCACCGATACGGTGCACGTTTATAAGCTTCTGCGCCAGGAGCTGTATTCCTCCGATTATCTCGCCATTGCCGCCACGGTCATCACCACAACGGCAGAGCGCTTTGACTACAACCGCGTTGCGGAAAGGACCAAGGAGATATACCGTCTTATCAAAAGCGAGCACCCCTTCCTGACCTCCACCGAGGATACTCTTTACTGCGCTCTTCTTGCTCTGGCAAGCAGACCGAACGGCGAGCTTCTCCGTGACGTTGAAAATTGCTACGCCCTTCTGAAGCAGCAGTTCCTTGCGCGGAACATTCTCCAATCCACCTCGCATCTGCTCTCGCTTTCCACCGTTTCCCCTGCGGAAAAGTGCGAAAGGCTCTCCGCCTATTACGAGGCCTTCCGTATTGCGGGCAGACGCTACGGCACAGACTTTGAGCTTCCCTCCCTTGCCGTGCTTACGATGACGGGACTCTCAGCCAATGCTGCCGCTGCAGCCGTTATTGAGGCTGACGATTACCTTGGCACCATGCCCGGCTTCGGCTTTTTCTCCTCCGTTTCAAGAAAGCAGCGGCTTATGCTCGCCGCCGCCATCGTTACGAGGAAATGCCTCACCGAGGACCGGTGCGAATGCGAAAACGACCTTGCCATCGGCAACATGATGTCGCTTTCCGTGACCTGCGCCATACTTTCCGCAATTATTGCCCAGCAGCAGGCGGCATCTGCCTCCTCCACATAAAAACTGTTGAAAATCACGAAAACCTGTGATATTATTATATCGGTGAGCTTCACCGGAACAACAACGCGAAAGGATAAACACAATGGATATCAAAGCAAAGATCGAAGAACTCGTTAACAAGATCAAGGGCGACAAGGATCTTCTCGAAGGCTTCAAAAAGGACCCTATAAAGACTGTTGAAAAGCTTCTCGGCGTGAACCTTCCCGACGACCAGCTTGAAAAGCTCGTTGAAGGCATCAAGGCAAAGATCAGCCTCGACGACCTCGGCGACAAGCTCGGCGGACTTGGCGGAAAGCTCGGCGGAATTTTCGGAAAGAAATAATCGTATAAAGAGAAGGATCGGGATACACTCCCGGTCCTTTTTTCACTTAAAATTCAAGAAAACCTCACCTTGCCTCTGTTGAATCAAAACTGTATCAGTTGTATAATACAGTTGCTGACAAAACATATCTCTACGGGAGGCATCTGTGATGAAAAATTTTTATAATTACTTATCGAATTACATCATTATCGTTTCGGTGGCGGCGTCGGTCTTTCTCGTTGCCTTCGGGATCGCCGTCATCCTGTTTCCGAAGCTTTTGCCCCGTCTGCTCACCTTTGGCATAGCTTTGGGCAGCATTTTCCTCGGCACGGCAGGCGTTGCCGCGCTGTCTGCATCCCTTCTCAGGCGCTACGACAAGGCTTGAAGCATATCGTTTTTTCGGGCTCTGCTAAATTATTTACAATTTAATCATCCATCCTCGGCTGTTTTGTGATATAATTTCTGTGTATATGTGTTTTCGGGCGCAGCCCGTACACACGGTCAATGCTGAAACAGGACGGTGCATATAAATGAAATGGAACATCGTTGCAGATTCTTCCTGCGACCTCAGATCCACCGATATCACTTGCGAAGAGGTTGGCTTTTCCACTATCCCCTTCGTGCTCAGAATAGACGACAAGGATTTCGTTGACACCGAGGATATGAACGTGCTCGAAATGGTGGAGGCTATGGAGAATTCCAAGTCCGTCTGCCGCTCCTCCTGCCCCTCTCCCGCAGATTTTGCAGAGCAGTTCGGCAAGGCGGAAAACACCTTCGCCATCACCATCTCCTCAAATCTTTCCGGCAGCCATAACAGTGCCGTTGTGGCAAAGGATATGGTGCTCTCCGAGGCTCCCGAAAAGAAGATCGAGGTGCTCGACTCCTTTTCAACAGGCCCCGAATCCGCCCTTTGCATATATAAGCTCCGCGAGCTCATCCGTGAAGGCCACACCTTCGAGCATATCGCAGATGAGGCAAAGGCATTTCTCAAAACCATGAAGACTTCGTTCGCTCTTTGCTCCTTTGACAATCTCGTTAAAAACGGACGCATGAGCAAGTTCACCGGCTTCGTTGCCCGCAAGCTGGGCATGTGGGGCTTCGGCATCGCCAGCGACATCGGCACCATCGTGATCAAGGGCAAGTCCAGAGGCCCGAAAAACGCACTCAAGCTCATCATCGACGATATGATCGAGCGCGGCTTCAACGGCGGTCTTGCCGCCATCAGCCACTGCGCAAACTCCGAAATGGCTGAAAAGCTTCGCGCGGCGATCGTTGAAAAGTGGAACACCGCAAAGGTGACCATTTTCGAGACCCGCGGTCTCGACAGCTTCTACGCAGAGCGAGGCGGTCTTATAATCACCTTCGGCTGATAAAAAATAAACGCAGTTCACGAAAAGTGAACTGCGTTTTTTATTCTGCTTATGCGGCTTTATTTGCCTCAAGCCGCCTGAACATGCGCGCAAGCACCATCACGGACGACACCGCAAGGATAAATTCCGCAATGAACTGTGCGTATGCAAGCCCGTAAAGGGGGAAGATGGCATTCAGAATGAAAAGAGCCGGTATCTCGAAGACCACCTTACGCAAAATGGCAAAGACGAGAGACTTTTTGCCCATTCCGCAAGCCTGAAAAACGCCCACGGCAATAAAATCCATTGCAAGGAAGGGCTGCGCCAGCGACATTCCCCGCAAGAAACGTTCGCCGAAAGCGATAACGCTTTCGTTTTTCATAAACAGCCCGATGAGTCCGCCTGCAAAGGAATAATAAAGGACCGCAATAACGCAAAGGAAGCTGACGGAAAGCTTTACCGTGAACACGAGGGACTTTTTCATCCTCTCGATATTGCCCGATGCGAAATTATAGCTGATAAGGGGCATTGTGCCCTGCCCTATGCCCATTGCGACGTACATGGGGATCATATTGATCTTGTGGGCGATGCCCATTGCGGTGATGGCATCCACGTCGCCCGAGGCGGCGGTGAAGTTGTTCAACACCGTCATTCCCACAACATTCAGAAGATTCTGTATAGCCGCAGGCACTCCCACGGCTGTGACGCCCAGCACGATATCACGGGAGGGCGAGAAATCCGCAGGGGACACCGTGACGAAGGTGCGCCCCTTCCTGACGGCGATGAGCACAAGAAAATAAAGGCACGAAACGCAGTTTGCGATCAAGGTCGCAAGACCTGCGCCTGCTGAGCCCATACCGAGCCCCCAAGGAAGAATGAATATCGGGTCAAGTATGATATTAAGAATGCAGCCGCTCATGGTGCCGATGCCCGCGTGAAGGGAGGCTCCCTCTGCGCGGATCATATATGAAAGCACCACGTTTAATATGGACGGAACGGCGCCCAGCGTTACGGTATAGAAAAGGTATTCGCCGGTAGAGGCCGAGGTCACACTGTCGGCTCCCAGAAGCGAAAGAAACTGCGAATCGAACACTCCGTACACAAGGGAGAAAAGAACGCCCGACAAAAGTGCACAGTAAAAGCCGAAGGCACAGCTTTTCTTCACCGTTTCATAGTCTTTTCTGCCAAGCGCGCGGCTCATCATGCTGGAGCCACCCACGCCGAAAAGATTGTTCACTGCATTGAATGCGAGAAGTATCGGTGCCGCAAGGGTAACCGCCGAGCTTTCAACGGAATCGTTCAGCATCCCCACGAAATACGTATCCGCAAGGTTATATATCACCATCACAAGAGAGCTGATGACCGTGGGCACCGAAAGGGACATCACCGCCTTCGGCACCGGCATGCGCTCAAAAAGCTCTGCTTTTTCGTTCTGTACCATCATTTTCAGTTATATTCGATCTCGGTCACTTCACATCCGCGGTACATATCCCTGAGGGAATCCTCAAGGTCCTCTGCGGAATCGAAGTTCAAGCCATCGCTGAACATAAACCATCCGTTTGCGGAAACGGAGCCGTCCTCGCCCATAACGAAAGCAACTGCTACGGGCACGGAATCCTCAAAGGTGTAAACGTACATAACGTTTTCCTCAATATCCTCGGAAACGAAGGTCTTCTCCGCCATATATATAGCGGCAACGGCAATATAATCCACGCCCATGGTGCTATTGAGCTGAGAGATAATGGCAGAATAAGCCCTACTGCAAAGAGCTTCCTTCACCGGCTCGGAAAGATCGTCGAGCATGTCGTCGGATACGCCGAGGCTTTTGAGCGCTTTTTCAGGCTTCACGGTAACGGCGTACACGTTTTCGGGCTCGTCAAAGTCACCGTCGGCAACCCTCTCAACGACGCTCCGATAAGCATCAGGCGAATAAAGCTCGCAGTAATCCTCGCTTTCCACCATTTCAGCCATAAGGGAAACAACGTCCATTCCGTGCTCTGCGAGAGTCTTTTTGCTCCCGTTGCCGCAGGCGGAAAGAGCCGCCGTCATCATCGCTGCGATAAGCAGCAGTATAAGCATCCTTCTGATCTTCATCAGCTTCATAATAGCCTCCGTTTTGCCGCATACCGCGGCACATTGATACGTATCGGATAGATAAAGAATACAGAGGGGAGACGTGCGCGTCTCCCCTCTTTCAAGCGGTCGTAATTATTCAGACTTAGCCTTGAGAAGGTCGCGGATCTCAGCAAGGAGGTCCTCGGTGGTGGGCTTGGGCTCTTCTGCGGGAGCTTCTTCCTCAACAGCTGCCTCTTCTTCAGCGAGCTTAGCCTTTGTAGCCTCAGCCATTGCAGCAGCCTTATTGAAGGCCTTAACAAGCGTGAAGCAGAAAAGGGCGATGATAAGGAAGTTGATGATCTCGGAAACGAGGATACCGAATCCGATCACAACGCCGGGATCGAGCACTTCGCCGGTGAGCGCATCGAGAGTGGGCTCAACGACAACCCAGTTCAGGGTCTCGGTGAAGTCGGTGCCGCCAAAAAGAAGACCGATGGCGGGCATAAGGATGTTGTTAACGATAGCAGCGGTGATCTTACCGAAAGCGGTTGCAACGATAACACCGATTGCCATGTCGAGCACGTTACCACGGCTGATAAATGCTCTGAATTCTTCAAAGAACTTTTTCATTTTGATTTCCTCCGAATCAATTAAGTATTAAAGTATGAAATGATCGCGTCTGCTATGCGCTCCGACGCGTGTCCATCACCGTAGGGATTGACGCTTTTCGCCATGCTTTCGTAGGCCTCCGGGGATTCCCATATTTCCGAAACCGCTCCGATAACGTCATTTGTGTCCGTGCCGATAAGCTTCACCGTTCCCGCCGACACGGCTTCGGGACGTTCTGTATTGCTCCTTAGAAGGAGCACGGGGGTGCCGAGAGACGGCGCCTCCTCCTGGAGCCCGCCCGAATCGGTGAGCACCAGATGCGACCTTGCAATGAGATTATGCATATCGCAAAGCTCAAGGGGCTCCGTCAGCGTTACGTGACGGCGTCCCGAAAGCAGGGGATAAACTGTGTTTTGCACCTGCGGAGACAGATGCACGGGGTAAACCACCCTCATGTCGGGGTATTTTTCCGTCAGAGATATGATGGCGCGGCACACATTTTCAATGCCGCCCGACTGATTCTCCCGCCTGTGGGCGGTAACGGTAACGTATCTGCCGTCAGCAAGGTCGAGAGCGGCAAGGCTCTCTGAGTGAAATCTGTAGTCTGCCCTCACCGTATATGCAAAGGTGTCGATAACGGTATTTCCCGTTACGGTGATGCCATCGGTGATACCCTCGGCTGCGAGATTCTTCCGGTTCTCCTCCGTGGGCGCAAAATGAAGCGCCGCAATGCGTGAGGTGAGAGTTCGGTTCATCTCCTCCGGAAAGGGGGAGTATTTATTATAAGTACGCAGACCCGCCTCAACGTGACCAACCGGGATCATTCTGTGAAACGCCGCAAGGGCTGCCGAAAGGCTTGTGGTGGTGTCGCCGTGGACCAGCACCATATCGGGTGCTTCCTTCACGAGCACCGGATCCAAAAGACGAAGCACGTCCGACGCCACAGACGAGGGCGTTTGGGAGGGCTTCATTACGGACAGGTCGTAATCTGCCTTAACTCCGAATTCCATCATAACAGAATCCAGCATTGAGCGGTGCTGCCCCGAAAGCACGGTAACAGCCTCCGTTTCCTCCCGCCTTTGAAGCTCAAGAATGAGCGGACACATCTTCACCGCCTCCGGTCTCGTGCCGAAAACGGAGAGCACTTTGATCCTTCTTTTCATCTTATTCGCCACCGGGCACGCCGTGGCGGCTCATCACGTCTGCAATAACGGGTGCGTACGCAGCCTTTAAAAGCTCGTTTGCCCGCTCCTGCTTCCTTTCAAGATGAAGGGCAGCAAAAAGCGTTTCCATGCCGGTGGCACGGTGATATTCCGCAGCAGATGCGCTCTTCGGCACAGACACCTTAACGTTTCTTCCACGGCGGAAGACCGCTTCCTCCTCCTCTGTGAGAAGATCTCTGATACGCTCGTATGCCTCGCTCTGTGCTTTGGCTGTGACAAACAATCTTGATTCTGACGAAAGCACGGCAGAGGACGTTATATTGAAAGATATAAGCAGCTCGCGGACCCACAGCTCTATCACAGCATCTCCGAGATAAGCAAGCGCAGCACCGCACAACTCTTCCTTCACATCCTGCCCCTCCGTTCATTATCATTACATATCCGTATAAGTATAACACACAAGAGTGCAAAAAATCAATATCACTTCTTCGATAAGCGGAGATTTTTGTACCGCGCAGGTACCGCCGCGCCATCCGTTTCCCTCGCGGACTGCTGTCTACAAAACTGCTCGCGGATAATATAATGATATAGACAGCTTAGCGAACATGGAGTTTATATATGTTATCCGTTTTATTATCTGCGGCGGGTGTGGGAGGTGCCACCGTCATCGGCGCACTTTTCGGGTTTCTTTTCAAGGGAGTCTCTCCGCGGTGCCGCAATATGATGACGTCCTTTGCCGCAGGGGTGATGATGGCGGCATCCGTTATCGGGCTTATCGTGCCTGCAATGGAAGCGGTAAGCCCCGGGGAATTCTTCCTTGCGGCAGCGGGGCTCTTTCTCGGTGCCGTTGCCGTTTCTTTTCTCGACTGCGTGATACCGCAGCTTTCCCGTCTTGTGGGGTGCAAGTCCCCCGCAGACGAAATGAAAGCCGCCGACATAGACCGCGCTCTTTTGCTTGTCGCCGCCATTTCCATCCATAATCTGCCCGAGGGCATAGCTGCCGGTGTGGGCTGCGGTTGCTTTCCTGTCAGAGAAGCATTCACGGTGACTGCGGGCATAATGCTCCAGAACATACCGGAGGGGCTCATTGTGGTGGTGCCGATGCGGGCTGCGGGCGTCTCCCCCATGCGGGCTTTCGCCTGCGCATTCATGTCGGGAGTGGTGGAGGTGGCAGGCACCCTTATCGGCTATTTTGCCTCGTCGGCGTCGCTTTTGTTTTTGCCCTTTTCACTTTGCTTTGCGGGAGGCACCATGCTCTACGTTGTGAGCGAGGAAATGATCCCCCAGAGCCATGGAGAAAGCCGCGCCTCCGGATACGCGCTTCTTCTGGGCTTTGCGCTTATGCTGGCTTTGGACCGCTTCATATAAAAGAACGCTCGAAAGAGCGTTCTTTTGCATTTGCATATCATTTTCCGTGCTTTTTCGACATTTGAATAACATCAAATGTGGGGAAATCAAAAATATTACTTGCTATATAGATAATATTATATTAAAATATACATATTAGTACCCGACCGAAAGGAATATGTAAAAATGAAAAAAGAACAGCTTATCTCCGTTAAGGGCGAAAATATAAAAACGTTCAACGTTATCGTTAACGAAAATGAGATCATCATACCCGTTGTACCGGGGCACAAGGGCGACGTATCTCCCGAATTCGATTTTTCGGATGACGTTATCTCCTTTTCTCCCCTCGGAAATATAGACCTCTCAGCTCCCGTTTTATACGAGGCGAAGTATGCCGACGGAACGAAAGAGACCGTCACCGTGAAAACTGTGGAGTGGGGCAATTCTCCTCTCGGCGAGTACGGTGTTTTCGGTGACCCCGGCATCATTCCGCTGGACGGAAAATTCTACATATATCCCACCACCGACGGCATCAACGGCTGGCAGAGCACTCTTTTCCACACCTTCTCTTCCCCCGACCTGCTCCATTGGACTGACGAGGGCGTCATCCTCGACTTCGCCGACATTCCCTGGACAGGCGGCGTTATGGCGTGGGCTCCCTCCGCTATTGAGCGCAACGGCAAATACTATTTTTACTATAGCGGCGGCCGCTACGGCTACACCGAAACGGGACGCGACGGCGGACGCAACATTGGTGTTGCCGTTTCAGATACGCCCTACGGTCCCTTCACCGATATCGGTCACCCCCTTGTTCCCGCAGGAACCCGCCGCGGTCAGATGATAGACCCGCAGGCCTATATAGATGACGACGGCACTCCCTACCTTTACTGGGGCAACGGCGCTCTTTACGTTGCAAAGCTGGCGGAGGACATGATTTCCCTTGAGGGCGAGATACACGAGATCACTCCCGAGCACTTCACCGAGGGCGTTTTCGTCGTTAAGCGCGGCGGCAAATACTATTTCACCTGGAGTGAGGGCAACACCGAGCGCGCAAGCTACCGCGTTCGCTGGGGCGTTGCAGATTCCCCCATTGAGCGTCCCTGCGGCTCCGAGCTCCTCATCCACCGCGATTTTGCCAAGGATCCCCGCATCATGTGTACCGGCCATCACAGCATCCTGAACGTGCCCGGAACCGACGAATGGTATGTTTGCTACCATAGATTCAATATCCCCACCACGGTGGATTTAGGCGAGGGTCTTTACGCAGGAAGCCACCGCGAGCCGGCTCTTGACAGGCTTTATTTCGACGAAGACGGCAGCATGCTCCCCGTTATCCCCACACTTGAAGGCGTCACCGAGCCCGTTCACTACGGCGTTTTCACCTCCGGCAACGTCAGCCCCTATGCCTCCCTCAAAAAGGGCGAGGATATCTCCATCGACGTAACTCTTATGAACAACGACGGCTGCGGCGACGTTACCCTTATGTTTGAGATCATCGGAAACGGCACCGTTCTCGCCTCCGACAGGCGCCGCATCTACGTTGACACCCTCTCCTCCGTTTCCATCAAGGAGATAATGACGCTCCCGCTTGACGGCTGCGACGTTTACGTTAAGATCTCCACCGTTGACGAGGACGGCAACGACGTGTGCCCTGCACTTAAGAGATAAGATCACAAAAAGGCACGAACATAACCTATGAACTACGAATTTCTCCCCATCACCGCCGAGGAATGCCGCCAGCGCGGATGGGACGCCCCCGACTTTGTGTACGTTTCAGGCGACGCATACGTTGACCACCCGAGCTTTGGCCCCTCCATAATCACGAGAGTGCTGGAGGACGCAGGCTACCGCGTGGCAGTGCTTGCTCAGCCCGACTATAAGTCCACCGCAGACTTCAAGCGTTTCGGCAGACCGAAGCTGGGATTTTTGGTTTCCTCGGGAAACATCGACTCCATGGTGGCACACTACACCGTTTCCAAAAAGCGCAGAAGCTACGATTACTATAGTCCCGGCGGCAAAATGGGGCTCCGCCCCGACCGCGCCGTTATCGTATACTGCAACCGCATCCGCGAAGCATACGGCGACGTTCCCGTGATCATCGGTGGTCTTGAGGCTTCCTTGCGCCGCTTCGCCCACTACGATTACTGGGACGACAAGGTCCGACGCAGCATTCTCGTGGATTCCCGCGCCGACATCCTCACCTACGGTCAGGGCGAAAAGATCCTTCTCCGCATAGCGGAGCTTTTGGCTCGCGGCATCCCCGTGAAAAAGATACGCGACGTGCGCGGTACCGTTTACCTCACCGCACCGGATGACAAGATCCACTACGATCACGTTAAGGGCTTTTCCTATGACGATCTGAAAACGGATAAGGCTCTTTACGCAAAGGCATTTGCAATGCAGTACCGCAACAATGATGCCGTTTCGGGTCTCGCCATCACCGAATATTATGATAACAAGATGCTGGTGCAGAATCCCCCCATGCCGCCCCTTGAGCGGGATGAGCTGGACCGTGTGTACGCGCTTCCCTATGCGCGACGCCCCCACCCCGTGTACGATAAGGACGGAGGCGTGCCCGGCATCGCCGAGGTGCAGTTTTCAATCACCCACAACCGCGGCTGCTTCGGCGCCTGCAATTTCTGCGCCATCACCTATAATCAGGGCAGAGCCGTTCGCTCGCGCAGCATTGAAAGCTGCGTTAAGGAAGCGGAAAAGATCGCTTCCCTGCCCGAATTCAAGGGCTACATCCACGACGTTGGCGGTCCCACCGCCGACTTCCGCCACCCTGCCTGCGATAAGCAGCTGACCCACGGCGTGTGTACAAACAAAAAGTGCCTGGCTCCAAAGCCCTGCCCCAATCTGAAGGTGGACCACACGGAATACGTGAAGCTCCTTAAGGCCATCGAAAATGTGCCCGGAATCAAGAAGGTGTTCATCCGCTCGGGCATCCGATTCGACTACGTTGTATACGATAAAAACGAGGAGTTTTTCAAAAAGCTCGTCCGCGACCACGTAAGCGGTCAGCTTAAGGTGGCGCCCGAGCACTGCTGCAACGGCGTTCTCTCCGCCATGGGAAAGCCCTCAATAGAGGTATATAACAAATTCAAGGACCGCTATTTCCAGCTGACAAAGAGCATCGGCAAGGAGCAGTATCTTGTGCCCTATCTTATGTCGAGCCATCCCGGCAGCACTCTTAACGATGCCGTTGAGCTTGCGCTCTACCTGAAAAAGAGCAAGCTGAATCCCGAGCAGGTGCAGGACTTCTATCCCACCCCCGGCACGGCGAGCACCGTTATGTTTTACACGGGGCTGGACCCCTTCACCATGAAAAAGGTGTACGTTGCTTCATCCTACGAGGAAAAGAAGCTTCAGCGCGCGCTTCTTCAGTACAGGCGCCCCGAAAACGCCGAATCCGTCCGCGAGGCGCTTCGCCGTGCAGGACGCGAGGACCTTATCGGCTTCGGTGAGGACTGCCTTGTGCGCCCCGCCTTTGAAAAGCACCGCGGCGGCACCGCCCCGACTGTAAAGGCTGCAAAGGCAGGCACAAAGAGCACAAAAAATGCCCCCGCGAAGGACGCAAAGGGCGGCAAAAAGCAGGACGAAAGATCAAAGCGCACCGACAAGGGCACGTCCCGTCCCTCGACAAAAAGCGAACCGAAAAAGGCTGCGGCGAAGAAGACTGCCGCAAAAGCTGCCGCACCCGCCAAAAAAGCAAAAAAAATTCCGCGTTAAACGCGGAATTTTTTATTTTCATTAAAGAAGCTTTGCAAGCTGCTTATATTCGTCCTCGGTGATATTGATGATGCTTCCGTGGCGCTTGAGCGTTTTGCCCATGTTGAATTCGGAGTCGTCAAGCACCTTGAACTCTCCCGACGCAAGGTCGTTTGTGATAAGGGGCAGGTAGCCCTTGTGGGATGCGAATCTGTCCACGATAAGGCACCATTCTTCTCTGTCGTTGAACTTGAATATCTCAGGTCCTTCAACACCGTAAAGATTATCAAGAACGGGAGACTTCACATCCGAGAAGGTGTCTGCCTCCAGAGACTTGGAGAAGTCGACGCGGATGTTCTTGGTGGTCTCGTCCTTGGAATAGCGGTAGTAGCCATCCTTATTCTTAATGATGGTGGTATCGATAACGTGGTTGGTGCGCTCGATATAAAGCTCGGGATCCGTGAAGGTCTCAAAATCCTTCGTATAGGAAGCAAAAATACGCTGCTTGTGGAGCTGGTCGTAGTCCATCATGGTCATGGACGCCCAGAATACCATAACGGCATCCTTTTCTTCATCATATATGCACTCGGGTGCCCAAACGCAGCCTGCGCCCTCAACGCCAATGGTGTGCGCTGTGGGCTCGCCCCAGTTCAGAAGGTCGTCGGATTTCCATACGATAATGTCGCGGCTTCCCGCAAACTGAGCTGCGCCCCAGCCCTTGCCCGCTTCTATGCGCAGGTCTGTTGCGATGAGGTAGTACTTGGGCTTGCCCTCCTCCTGCCAGGGAGAACGCATGATAAAGGGGTCTCTGACGCCCATTTCGCCGATCTTAGAATAAAGCACCGGCTTGCCTCCGTTAAGGTCATGCCAATGTAAACCGTCGCGGCTGATAGAAAAATATATCTGCTCGCCGTCGCGATGCTCACCTGTGAAGTGAACGAATAAATATCCGCTGTAATCCATAGTCGATTTCCTTTCGGTTATGGGCGCGTTTTCCGCCCCGATTCATTATGAATAATCATAACATTCAATTATGAACTGACTGTGAAGTGCAGCACATTTTCCATAATATATACGCCGTCATCCCTCGGCGGCACGCAGGGCTGCCGATATTCCGCATGCTCTCACAGAAAAAGAGAAATCGGCCGGATCAATCTTGAACATCACACCGATTCATGATATGATAAACTATAAGGTACATCCGTTTTCAAAAACAAAAGCTGATCAATACAGGAGAGACACCATGGAACTTCGTGAAATATCCATCCAACTTCAGAACGGAAAATCAAAGCTCGTAAAGAATCTCGTGGCAGAAGCCATCGCCGAGGGCATCCCCGCAAAGCGCATCCTTGAAGAAGGCCTTCTCGACGGCATGAACATTATCGGCGAAAAATTCAAGAATAACGAAGTATACGTTCCTGAGGTGCTCGTTGCTGCGCGCGCTATGAACGCAGGCGCCGCCCTTCTGAAGCCGCTTCTGGCTGAGGAAGGCGTTACCGCAAGCGGCAAGGTCTGCATCGGCACCGTGAAGGGGGACCTTCACGACATTGGTAAGAATCTCGTCAAAATGATGATGGAGGGCAAGGGACTTGAGGTCGTCGACCTCGGCACCGACGTTTCCCCCGAAGCATTCGTCAACGCCGCCATTGAGCAGGGCTGCGGCGTTATCTGCTGCTCCGCACTTCTCACCACCACGATGGACGTTATGGGAGAGGTCGTAAAAGCCGCTGAGGCTGCGGGCATCCGCGATAAGGTGAAGATCATGGTGGGCGGCGCTCCTGTGACCGAGGACTTCTGCCGTCAGATCGGCGCCGACGCATACACCCCCGACGCTGCCACCGCCGCCGAAAAGGCTGTTGAATTCCTCAGCTGACACGCACACCGCTATGAAATTCGACATGAAAAAATGGGTGGCTGAGCTCATCGCCGCCCCTGCAAAAAAGTCTCTTCCGCTTCTCTCATTCCCCTCTGTGCAGCTTATGGGCATCTCCGTAAGAGAGCTGGTTTCCGACAGCCGCCTGCAGGCCGAAGGAATGAAGCTGGTGGCGGAAAGAGTTCCCTCCGCTGCCTCCGTCAGCCTTATGGACCTTTCCGTTGAGGCTGAGGCATTCGGCTCCACCATACGCATCAGCGAAAACGAGGTCCCCACCGTTATCGGCTCCATCGTCGCCGACGAAGACGATGCCGATGCACTCTCCGTTCCCGAGATAGGCGCAGGGCGCACCGCCCTTTATATAGACGCCATAAAGAAGGCGTCGGTTCTCATAACCGACCGTCCCGTTCTGGCAGGCATGATCGGCCCCTATTCCCTGGCAGGAAGACTCCTTGACGTGAGCGAGGCAATGATACTCTGCTACGAGGAGCCCGAAACCGTTGAGGCTGTTCTCGAAAAGGCAACGGAATTCCTTATCGCATACGGCACCGCCTACAAAAAAGCAGGCGCAAACGGCATCGTTATTGCGGAGCCCCTTGCGGGAATGCTCTCGCCCAAGCTTGCGGCTGAGTTTTCGCACCCGTATGTGAAGCACATCGTTGACGCTCTCAAAAGCGATGACTTCGCCCTGATATATCATAACTGCGGCGACAACATTGCCCATATGGCGAAGGACATATACTCGCTCGGCGCCGACGGCTACCATTTCGGCGATGCCGTTGATCTTGCCGAAATGTTCCGCGATGCTCCCGAGGATGCGCTCATAATGGGCAACGTGAGCCCCGTTCGTCAGTTTTTGAAGGGCACCCCCGAATCTATGGCTGCGGAAACGAAGCGCATTATGGATACCCTCAAGGACCATCCCAATTTCGTTATATCCGGCGGCTGTGACATTCCGCCTGCCTCACCTTGGGAAAATATCGACGCGCATTTCCGCGCCGTTACCGAGTTTTACGGCAAATAAAAAATCCCGCACCCTTCGGTGCGGGGTTTTTTATTTGATATGGAATCTGCGGCGCAGCTCCGTTATGGCGCGTCTGTCGCCAACGATAACGGTACCGAAGAAAAGGAGAGTCGATATTGCCAGCGGCAAAAACGCCATATAAACGTTATGCTCAATGCCCGTTACGAAGAGCACGATGGGAAGCGCGCTGCAAAGTATCATCAGTATCTGCCACATTATGTAGCTTTGCCAGTTTCGTCTGTTGTATATCATGCATCCGATGATGATGGCGTCAACGAGCATTATTCCCGAAGGGAGAACGTAGTCCACCGACCATCCCTTGTATCCGACGATCATATCAATGGCGATAGTCACAAGCACTGAAACGAGAGTGATGGTGAATATCTTGCTTTTGTGCCCGTCCTTGCTGAGGATGGCGTATCTCAGCACAAGGTATCCGCACAGAAGCGCGATACCGGCAATTCCGCTCCACCAGATCCTCGATTCAAGAAGATGATTGAGAAGCAGCAGCACCGCCTCGGCAACAATGGCGCAGAAAAGATATATCCTGCTGATGAAAAGCAACCTCCGCATCATAAGGCGGACGTTTGGATACATATTCACAAGCTCCTCGTCCGGCGTGACGACGGACCTGCACAATGGGCAGCTCCGGGTCTCGTCGAGGATAGTCACGTTACAGTTATTACATTTACTCATAATGCACCCCGTTGCTTTCTATCTCAACGTGAAGACCGTCATCTGCAAGCTTGCGGAAGAATCCGCGCTGAACGGAAGGATCGGCCAAAACGTAGCTGAAGCTGAACACAAGCGTGTCGCCGTAGGATGAAACTGCGCCCTTTATGTTCTGCCCCTTCGATATCGCCATCAGCACGTGGAAGGTCTCAACGTAGGGGCGGTATGACTCCGCCACCTCGATCTTACCAACGTTTGTGAGTGTGGTGGTGTTTGCAAGCGCCGCGCGCGTGTAGATATAGCGCATCGCAAGAGACTTTATGGGAAGCGGCATTATCTTCAAAAGCCAGTTTTTCTGATTGGAAACGTTATACGAAAAGATCTCCTCAAGGTGCTCGCCCGTTATCTGTGAACGAAGGCTGTCGCGGATGGCGGCAACCACCTCCTCGAAGGTGTAGCTTTCCTTCTGAGGGTGAAATTCAGCCGACACCATAACGAAAAAGTTCTTCGTTGTGGTGGAATTGAAATAAGGACGAAGATTCACGGGGATGGCGATCCTGATGGGGAGCTTTGACGGCATACCGTGAAGGCATTCGTTATATATGCTGTAGGCATACACCGCCGTCAGGTATTCGTTTATGGTGGCACCGTACCGCTTGCAAACCTCCTTCAGCGAAGGTATGTTAACGTAGCCGTGCATGGCGCCGTATTCGTTGTTCTTCAGCTTCTCATCCTTGATGAGATAAGCCTTTTTCGTTTTATACTGAGCAGGCGACACGCGCTTGAAGTTGCGCAGAAAGCTGTCCTCGCGGTTCAGGGTGGTGCCCGGTGTGAGGTTATCGTCGCAGCCGCGAAGCTCTTCGGGATGAAGGAGACGCAGATACTGATACGTCAGCTCCTTCAGGAAGTTGAATCCGCCCATTCCGTCCGTCAGCACGTGGAAGACCTCAAGATTTATGCGGTACTTATAATAGCTGACTCTGAACAGATAATTATTATTTCTCGTATGGTGGATATACCTGCAGGGGAATGTGTTCTCCTCCGCCACCTCTGGGGCGGGCTTGCCGTTTTCCTCGAAATAGTACCAGAACACACCGCGGCGCAGGCGTACGTTAAAGCCGTCGAAGCGAGGCAGCACTATCTCAAGCGCCCGCTGCAGAAGCTTCGGGTCGACGGGCTCGGTGAGTGTGACGCTGATGCGGTACACGTTGCTCATCTCCTCCCCTGCAATGGCGGGAAAAAGGTGAGCGGTGTTGTCAAGCTTATCCCAGCGGATCTCGCGCCCTATTTTTTTATACTTGAATTTCCCTTTTGATACCACGGGATCTTCCGTTATGTAATGCTCTTTTTTTCTCATTGTGACCTCGGGACGTCATATAATAGATATCTCAGTCGTTTGGGATCGCACACAGAATCCCTATTATATTGTAGCACACTTTTTCCGCTTTGAAAATCTCAAGTTCGCGGCTTTCGGACAATATTTAATAAATAAAGCGGAGCCTCGGCTCCGCTTATATTATTCCGTCAGCGCCTTGAGAAGCGCGCGGCAGCCTTCCTCGATGTCGCGGTATGCAATATCGAAGCGATCGCTATACCAAGGATCAGCCACATCACCGCCCCTGCCCGTGTAGTCCATGAGCTTTCTTATCTTCCCTTCGGGATCGCCGCCAAGCATACGGTGCATATTGCGGATGTTGGCGCTGTCCATACCGATGAAAAGATCGTAGCTTTCGTAGTCTGAAAGCTTCAGCTGAACGGCGCGCTTTCCGTCGCATTTGATACCGTGGTGGGCAAGCTCCGCTTTTGCGGGGGGATAAACGGGATTACCTCTGCCGCCCCATATCTCCTCGGTGGAGGTGGCAGACGACGCTATAACAAACTTCTCCTGAAGTCCTGCTTTTTTCACCATATCGCGGAAAATGAACTCCGCCATCGGACTGCGGCATATGTTGCCGTGGCATACGAACATTATTTTTGTCATAAGCATCCTCACTTTCTTCGGGGAATATTATAGCATAAGTTGCAGCGGTAGTAAAGTCCGAGCAAAAGGGGGGCTGTTTTGGGGAAACGCAGGGCGGCGGCGGAAAACTTGACTTATGTGTGGTGTGGGGGTATAATCAATTCGACAAATTGGAATTTGACGGAGGTTATGTATGCTTGAAAAAATGAGTGATTTCTTTGAGGCAAGACTTGACGGATATGATGAGCATATGATGACTAACATCGAATATGCAAGTGAGTTCTATCCTTTTACGGCAAAGCAATTGCCGACCGCTGAAAACTGTTGCATACTTGATTTGGGTTGCGGTACAGGATTGGAACTGCAAGAATATTATAAGCTTAATTCTTCGGCAAAGGTTACGGGAATAGACCTTTCACAAGGAATGCTAACCGAGCTTCAACGAAAATTCGTTGGCAAGAATATAACCTTGATTCTTGACTCATATTTTGATGTTCCTCTTGGTGAAAATGTGTTTGATGCCGCTGTGTCTGTTGAAAGTCTGCATCATTTTACAAAAGAGGAGAAAATTCCCCTATATGCTAAACTTCATACTGCACTGAAAGAAAACGGTTACTTTATACTGACGGATTACTTCTCCTTGTCAGATGACGAAGAAGAGATGCATCGTCAAAACTTGATTGCCTTAAAAACAGAACAAGGTATTACCGATGACGAGTTTTACCATTATGATACACCCCTCACTGTGAAACACGAGATTGAAGCATTACTTGAAGCAGGTTTTTCCAATGTCGAGGTTTTGAACCATTGGGGAGCAACATACACCGTTAAGGCAGTTAAATAACTGACAAA
>JAZMZX010000056.1:0-6752 GCA_045586225.1 Eubacteriales bacterium | reverse complement strand
AGACGCATTCTCATCCAGAGGGGAGAGGGGGCGATCTTTACGTTCTTAACGGCCTTTGCGCAGTAGCGGGGGCAAAGATCGGGGGCTTCGATATCGACCTTGATGTAGTTCTTAACATCGTCGCCGTCGCCAAGAGGCTTTACCTCAGGGGTGGGGATGGAGTATTCGCGTCCGAAGGAAACTGCCGCTTCCTTTGCAAGTCCGATAACGGAGAGGCAGTCGGGACGGTTGGGAGTGATCTCGTATTCCACAACGGTGTCGCGGAGCATGAGAGCATCGCGGATGTCAACGCCGACCTTATCGGCAAATTCCTCGCCGAGGATGCAGATGCCGCTGTTGTCGTTGCCGGGCATATCGTGGCTGGTGAGGTTAAGCTCGCCGATGGAGCAGAGCATACCGTCGGAGGGAACGCCGCGAAGCTTGCCGGATTTGATCTTAACGCCGCCGGGGAGAAGTGCGGGAGACTTAGCCGCAGGAACGATGGCGCCCTCGAAAACGTTCTGTGCGCCGGTTACGATCTGACGGAGCTGACCCTCGCCGCAGTCCATCATACAGATCTGGAGATGGTCGGAGTCGGGGTGCTTTTCGATGGAAACGATCTTTGCAACAACAACGTTTTCGATGTCGTCGCCGAGGATCTCGTAGCATTCAACCTTGCTTCCCGTATCGGTCATACGGTCGGCAAATTCCTTTATGTTGATGTCGCTGACCTTTGTGAAGTCACCGCACCAGTTATATGATAATTTCATTTATTGTTACCGTTCCTTTCGTGATAATCAGAACTGACCGAGGAAGCGCAGGTCGTTTTCGTAGAGCAGGCGCATATCGTCGATGTGGTATTTCAGCATCGTCACGCGCTCAACGCCGATACCGAATGCGAATCCGGAGAATTCATCGGGATCAATGCCGCAGCCGCGAAGAACGTTGGGGTGCACCATACCGCAGCCGAGGACCTCGATCCAACCTTCGTTTTTGCAGAGACGGCAGCCCTTGCCGCCGCAAACGAAGCAGGATACGTCAACCTCTGCAGAGGGCTCGGTGTAGGGGAAGTGGTGAGGACGGAAGCGGATGCGAGTGTCCTTGCCGAAGAGATTCTGTGCGAAAACGAGAAGCGTTCCGCGCAGGTCGCCCATGGTGATGCCGCGGTCCACAACGAGACCCTCAACCTGATGGAAGAGAGGGGAGTGGGTGGCGTCGACCTCGTCGGAGCGGTAAACTCTGCCGGGGGAGATTATGCGGATCGGGGGCTTCTTCTTTTCCATGGTGCGGATCTGCACGCCGGAGGTCTGGGAGCGAAGAAGAATGTTCTCGGTGATGTAGAAGGTGTCCTGCGTGTCGCGCGCGGGGTGGCCTTCGGGCATGTTGAGAGCCTGGAAGTTGTAGTAATCAAGCTCTACTTCAGGACCGTCAACGATCTGGAATCCCATTCCGAGGAAGATGTTTTCCATGTCGCGCTGAACCTTTGCGAGGGGGTGACGGTCGCCAACGTCGGGGAGACGGGAGGGCATAGTAACGTCGAGACGCTCGCTTGCCAGCTTCTTTGCCATAGCTCCGGCCTCAGCTTCAGCCTTCTTTTCCGCAAGCTCAGCTTCGATGTAAGCGCGGACTTCATTTGCGAGAGCGCCAACGATGGGGCGTTCTTCGGGGGTGAGGGCGCCCATGCCGCGGAGAACGGCAGTGAGCTCGCCTTTTTTACCGAGATAGCGTATACGGAGCGCTTCAAGGTCGGCGTCGGGGGCGTTGAGAAGGCTCGTTGCCTCCGCCTTGATCGCCAAAAGTTTTTCTTTCATTGTTATTATTCCTTTCGAGAATTATGAAAAATATAAACGTGTTTTCGGGGGTCACGGAAAAATAAAAACCGTCCCTTGTAATAAAACAAGGGACGGAAATAAACAAATTCCGCGGTACCACCCGGATTCTTGCAATAAGAGCAAGCACTCTTCAGGCCTGTAACGGGACCGCCCGTACCGCGCTACAACCGTTGCGGCTTCACGCGATCTGCTCCGAAGGGAAATGCCAGTGCCCTGTCACCGCGCCGCTCTCAGCAAAATCGGCACTCTCTTTGAGATGAACTGTGGGTAAGGCTGACTTCATCACTGCATTATCTTTGCTATTTTATCACGAAGACTTTATTTTGTCAAGGAGGAAAGTGCTTCGTTTACGGCTTCCGCATCGGGGGAAACGCAGTAAACGAGGAATCTGCCAACGAAACCGATATAGCATTCGTTAAGCTTTTCCACTTCGTTCATGTTGTATTCCTCGAAAACGTCGATCTGCTTGTCGCGGTATGCCTTAAACTCGTCGATGAGGGAAGCATCGGAGGTCTTAACGATAACGAGCTCCTCTGCAAGAGCGCCGGAGCCGCAGTATGCGTAGATCTTTTCGGGATCGCTGCAGGGGTAAAGAAGGGAAGCGATGTCTGCCTCGATGGGGGCAAGCTCATCGGTGAAGGTAACTGCGCCGAAAACGGCGTCCTTAATGTCCGATTCCGTTACGGGCTTTTCGGTTTCGGTCTCCTCTTCGGTTTCTTCTCTTTCGTCGGTGTCCTTTCCGTTTTCGTCGCCGCCGCAGGCTGCGAAGGAGAGCACAAGCGCGAGCATGAGCAGTAAAGCAATAAGTTTTTTCATTTCGTTTTTGTCCTTTTCTGATAGATTAGTCCACAGCGTGGGTCTTGATGTAAGCGGTCCAGTCGGCGTAGCCCTGACCTCCCGCCTTAAAGTGAGCGCCGTCCACGCCGGTGTCGTATGAATCCTTCAGGTTGCCGTTTTCGTCGGCAAAGAAGGAGTAAACGTCGAGAAGATAAAGCTCCTTTTCAAGGCACATCTTTGCGATGGCATCGTTATTGCGGCGGATATCGTCGTTGTTGCCGTAAACGGCCTTGTCGTGGGATTCCTTCGACATGGGGAAAATGTTCTGCACGTAAATTTTTGCGTCCGGCTTCGCGGCTTTGATATCGTCGATGAGCTTTTCGTAGGTGCTGATAAAGGCGGAGGTGACCCAACCTATCTCATTGATGCCGAAGCTCACGTAAACGTATTCGCAATCGGAGGATTTGAGAACCTCGAGGACGGTGAGTCCGTCGTATTTGTCCAGCCCGTTCTCGCGTGCGGTCTTAACGTTCAGACCGCGCTCGCAAAGGAACGTTGCCTTCATTTTGGAATAGAGCCAGAGGCCTTCCGTTCTTGAGTCGCCGATGAAGACGCATTTCTTGATGTACGCGTCGGAGACCGTGTCGGATTCGGGAACGGGAGACGAGAAATCGTAGGGTCCGTCCACAACGGGCGTGTCCGGATCGGTGACGGGGTCGTCGCCGGGACCGTCGGGGGCTTCAGGGTCCGTATTTGTGTCTGCTCCGGGAAGATCGTCGGGCTCTGTGATGGCAGAGGCGCCGTCGATGCCCTTAACGGGCGTGTCCGACTGGAGAGCGGGATGTGAAAACGTGCCTGTGGCGGAGGAGAAAACGTAGCCGCCGTATGTGATAAATGAAAAAAGGAGCGACACCGCCACCGCTGCGATAAGGATGTAAAAGCAGGTGAGGGTGGTCTTATCGTATCTGGGGGGAGGTGCCAGATTCACGGAGGAGCGGGAATGAGAGAAGCGGATGTTATCATAATCCGATTTGTTGAAATCGGGCTGAGTTTCCGCAGCTCCCGGGATGCTTCCTCCCATGTGGCGGGGAGCCGCGTGGGTCTCGGGGCGGGCGTGTACCGCAGGCGCGGGCGCGGTGCGGACGGGGGGCGCCGCCTCCTTTACGGGGGCGTGGACGGGTGCTCCCTGCTCCTGAGACTCAGGCATCTGAAGCTGACGGGGCGCTCTTACAGCGGTGCGTATCTGACGGGGATAAACGTTACCCGGACGGGATCCTTCCGGCTTCGGTGCGTTGCCGTTTTCGTTCATTTGCCGTGTGCTCCTTTCAAAAAAACTCAAAAAACAAACGTGCCCGGGAATATCCCGAACACGTTTATTCTACCACACAAGCGGCTTAATATTCAATAGAATTCGACGATTTTTATTATTATCTGTCGAAAATCAGTCCACGTCGCTGATGACTACCGTAACGATGGAACGCTTGGGAAGCTCAACGCAGGAGGTTTCGGAGAATTCACCGTAGAAGCGCTCGGAGAGAGAGTAGTTGCTGCTCGTAACGTTAACGCTCATGCGGTTGTACTTGGAAGCATCGATGCCACTGAAATCGATATTCACGGCGGAACTATTGTTGTTCACGAGAACGAGCACAAGCTCATCCTGACCAAGCTCGTTGGTGCCGGCATAAGCGGTGGTGTAAAGATTGTTATACTTAAGCTTTGCATCAACGCGAACGTAGCCGGGATCGATGTAACGGCTGTAGTTGCCCATCGCCCAGAGACGCTTGGGAACAGTCACGCTCTTGGCGCCCTTGTCAACGTAGATAAGACCGTCGCGATAATCGTAGCAGCTGACAGCGATCCAGTACTGCCAGGATACGCAGTCAAGGATGGTCATATCCTCATAAACCTGGATAGCAAGGTTTATGGCAGAGTCAATGGAGGTATCCTTTCCATTTACCATCTCGCACCATTCAGACATACGGATCTTCATGTCGGGGTACTTCTTCATGAAGGAGTTTGCAAAGGTCCTCTTTGCATTTACGTCAGACCAGTAGGAGTGGTTGTCAATGGCGGTAAGGTGATCTCTCAGGATCTTGTTCGACATGATGGCATTGCACATATTGATAACGCCGTTGTCGTTGTGCCAGTTAACGCCCTCAGGACCGCTGATCTCAACGCCTGCGTTAACGAGGGTGTCGCGATCTTCAAGTGCCTTGACGAAGGTGGTGAGAACGTTTACTACTTCACCGTCGGAATAGTGGCAGCCCTCCTGACCTCCGGTCCAGCCCCACTGAGGCTCGTTTATGGGAGAAACGAACTTGATGGGAAGACCTGCCTCAACGAAATGCTCCGCAACGTCAAGGGTGTACTTTGCAAATGCTTCGTAATTATCCTTGGCAATGTTGCTCTGACCTTCTTTAGCAGGGTCGGTGAAGGACTTGCCGTTCTTGGTGAGGCTTTCGTGGGGGCTGTTGCAGAACATGATGATCTCGTCAACGCCAAGCTCTGCGGCTTTGTTCATGAACCATACTGCGTTTGCATCACGGTCCCAGTCGTATTCGCCCGTATCGGGGTCGATGAAGCTTTCCGCGCGGCGCCATACGTCGCCGATGCCGGATTTACTGGGGCTTCCCTTGTCGGCGCTGCCCGCTCCTATGTTGTAGCGGTAGGAGTTGAGGCCGATGCCTTCAACGTCGTCAAAAAGGAGCTTTGCTATGTATTCGCGGACCTCCAGCCCGTCGGCGCTGCGGATCTTATCCCAGCCGCCAACGTCCTGAGACCACCATGCTCCGGATGCGCCGAAGCTTTCTATCGTCTGGTGAGTTTCAGTTACGTCAACCTTTACGGTTTTGCAATCTTCAAGTATCACAGGTGTATCGAGTCCTTCCTCAGTCTTGTCAGTCTCGGTGCCGCCGTCGGTTTCGGAGCCGCCGTTGGTCTCGGAGCCGCCAACCGTTTCTGTGCCCGTGTCGGCAGGGGGAGTGACTGTGGAGCAGGCTGTCGTGAGGATCATCGACACTGCAAGGAGGATCATTATAAACTTTTTCATAATAAAGTCACCTTTTGGAAGTATAGATTTGTTAATATTATTGTATATGTTTTCCTTCACTTTGTCAAGTGTCGGCGGTGTTTCCAAAAGTCCCATATTGACCTTGACGATAACACTATGCTACCCTTTATGTGCAATATCCTCTTGAAAACGAAAGGAGAAGGAAATGAAAGCCAAAACGAAAAAGAGGATACTCACGCTGATGACGGCGACATTTCTGTCGGCGGTGCTAACGGTCGTCCTCGTCGCCATGACGGCGTCGGCGGCAAACGACGGCAGCGTCGTCGTGATCCATAGCGTTATAAATGGGGACTCCCTTTGGAAGATAGCGAATCGATATGAGGTGGGACTTTCGGAGCTGATCGCCGAAAACGGCCATATTGCGGACCCCTCGCTGATATATCCGGGCGACCTGATACGTATCCCCTCATTGCCGAGGGAGACACGCGCCTTTGAAGAAGAGGTGATACGTCTCGTAAACGAGATCCGTGAGGAGAGGGGGCTTTCGCCCTTGACGGAGCATTGGGAGCTTTCACGGGTGGCGCGGTATAAATCCGAGGATATGAGCGCACTCGGATATTTTTCACACACCTCACCTACATACGGCTCTCCCTTTGATATGATAAAGAGCTTTGGACTCACCTACCGCACCGCAGGCGAGAATATCGCAAGAGGGTATAAGACTCCTGCGTCGGTGGTGGAGGGGTGGATGAGCTCCTCAGGCCACAGAGCAAACATACTGAACGAAAGCTATAAATACATAGGCGTCGGCTATGCCCCCGACGGCAGATACTGCACGCAGATGTTTATGGGATGAAAAAACACCGCCGCGAACTCCGCGGCGGTGTGATTTGTATTCTTATGGCCTGATTTATCGAAATGTATTGTTTGAAAAACGTATGATAAATGCTGTTGCAGTTGCTATTGCGGGAATAACCCCCATGCCAAAAGACTGAACTAGAATAAATCCAATAGATTCAAAAATAGCGCCAATTAGTAGAGTGATAAAAAAAGCTATAAAAGGGATTGCGAATTTTTTATTCATAATGACCTCTGCAAAAGACTAATTGATAGAAATGATTGTTTAAGTGATTCGGGAATGTTATCTAAATATG
>JAZMZX010000055.1:0-4968 GCA_045586225.1 Eubacteriales bacterium | reverse complement strand
GTTCATACAGTAAGCAAAGAGATTTCCGCCAAGCAACGGTCCACCTGCACCGGACATAACGATATCTGCGCACAAGAACCTACCCATCGCGGGATCATAGTATCTGCTATTGAGGTAATACAGTCCCGTTTCGGAGTCGTACACGTATCCGCGGTAGCGCAGCGGATTTGCGTTAGCAAGAGCTGCGTTTGTGTAGGTCATATTGATCAGGTTGCCCCACGCGTCGTACTCGTAAGTTACACGAGTAACACCCGCTGCATTCACAATGCGTATAACGTCCCCCTGGAGATTCACCACGTAGTGATATATCAGCGGAGTGGCTGTGCCGACTGTGTAGGTGAGCGTGTAGGGGTTGCCCTGTGAATCGTAGCTGAAGTCAAGGATCGTGTTGCCAAAGGTCTCGCGTACAATTAGTGCCAATACACAAAAGCGCGCAGAGGTGCTTATCTCCGCGCGCTTTTATAGATCAAAGACGGTCATTTATGTTTATCTCTGTCCTCGCTTTTCATCATCAACGGAGACTGACATCTTCTACTAACATTTTACTTTTTCTTGCATCTTTTGTCAAGAGCCTTCCTGTTCACAATGAAAAAAACTCCCTTTCGGAAGGGAGTTTTTCGTGTTTATTTCTTGCGGCAGAGATATTTATCGAGGCTATCTTTCATATTCGCGGGGATCTCGCGGGTGACGGGGCAGAATTTTGCATTTGCCATACGCTCGGTGAAGGCGGTGATGAAATCAATATCCTTCTGCATATTCGCCGTTTTCATAACTGCCTTTGTATCGTAGCTATTATGGATGGTGGCGGTGGGGCCGGGGGCTGTACGTGCGAAGGAGACGGAGGGCACGCCCTTATCGGAGAAGGGGGTGGAGTCGCTGGAGTAGACGCCCTGATATGCTCTTACGGGGAAGCCGTATTCCCTGCCCATATAGGAGATATAGTCAGCAAGCTGTGTTTCGGAGGTGCAGCAGGCGATAAATCCGCCCATAATGCAGCCTATCATATCGAGGTTAACGTTCAGCACCACCTTTTTGAGGGCTTCCTCATTTTCTGCGCAGTACGCCTTGGAGCCGAGGAGACCTCTTTCCTCGCTTCCGCACCAGACGAAGCGGAGGCCGTAGCGATGAGGATGGCGGCTGAAGTATTCGGCAACGCCGAGGATGCCGATACTGCCGGACATATTATCGTATGCGCCCTCGGAAAGGGACGTGGAGTCGTAGTGTGCGGTGAGCACGATATATTCGTCGCACTCGCCGGGAAGGTCCAGCACCACGTTATGGGACTTGCCCTTATATTCGTCCTGCTTCAGCGTGATCTTTGCCGTTTTAACGTCGTTATTGACGAGCATCACCGCATCCTTTGCGTTGATATTCACGCCGGGGATCTTCTCGCCGCCGGAAACGTAAGAGCGGAGCTCGCGCTGGTCGATATCGTGATCTGCATAGTTGCAGTTACCGTCGTATGTGATGAAGCCGAGGGCTCCGTTTTCAAGGAAGTCGCGGTAGCGCCAATAGCCGAGGTAGCCGTCCATAAGGACTATCTTTCCGCGGCAGTTGGAGAGAGAATATTTATCGCCGTCGGGCATATAGTAAAGCTCGGCTTCAACATCGCCATTGCCTGCGCAAAGGTATCCCTTGCAGGGGATGCTAATGCCTTCGCTGTCGTCGGGATTTACCTTAACGGTGAGTGCTGCTTCCTTGATGGTTGCCATATCCACCTCGAAGGGGACGATCTCTGCGTTGAGTCCCATATCGGCGCAGAGGCTCTTTATGTATTCCGCTGCGCGAAGCTCCTCTGCAGAGCCGCCCATGCGGACGTATGCGGTGTCGTTAAAGATCTTTTCTATAAGTTCGGCTTTCATCTTGTTTCTCCTTTTGTGTGAGGAAGTTTCTATGATAAATGATACTCCTCCCGGGCATAAATGTCAACAAATTGTTGATTTACTTTGACGGGACGCAGGTTTTATTATATAATGGTGCTATGAGGCATAATGCGAAAGGAGCACACTATGAAGGTACTTATTATAAACGGCAGCCCCAAGGCAAACGGAAACACCGCCACTGCCCTTAACGAAATGGAGGCTATCTTCCGCGATAACGGAATCGAAACGGTGACGATGCATATCGGAAACAAGGACATCCGCGGCTGCGTTGCCTGCGGCGGATGCTACAGAAACGGAAAATGCGTGTTCGACGATGCTGTGAACGAGGCGGCTCGCATCTTCGCCGACTGCGACGGTCTCGTTGTGGGCAGTCCCGTTTACTACGCGTCTCCCAACGCCACTCTTCTGGCTTTTTTAGACAGGCTCTTTTACAGCACGGGATTTGACAAGACGATGAAGGTGGGGGCTGCAGTCACCATTGCAAGGCGCGGCGGATGCTCCGCGACCTTCGACGTTCTGAACAAATATTTCACCATCAGCGGCATGCCCGTTGCCTCCAGCCAATACTGGAACAGCGTTCACGGCGGCGCGCCCGGTGAGGTGAGAGAGGATGCTGAGGGCATGCAGACCATGCGCACCCTTGCGCGGAACATGGTATTCCTTATGAAGAGCATCGCTCTTGGCAAGGAGGCCTTCGGTCTTCCCGAAAAGGAACGTCACGTTTTCACGAACTATATAAGGTAAGCACGGTGACCGCCCGCGCACGCCGCAATGGAGATTTTTTGTGTGCAGGCAAAGCTCGCTGTTCTTTGAACAGAAAATACCCCCGGGAGAAAAAGCTCCCGGGGGTTCGGTTTATTATGCTGCTTTATCCGTTTACGGAATAGTCTTTTTTGAAGCCGTGGGCGCCGAATATCTTCCATTCGCCAACGCCAAGGCGCTGCATTATGGCTTCCCTTTCAAGTGAGCATAGCTTGGGATCCGTATCCACAGACGTCATCAATATGGGGGCATACTGATTATACGCTGTCTGTTCGGCGGTGAGTCCGCGCACGTTGATATAGACATCTCCGGTAAATGCGATATGATGGCTATAATCTATCAGCACGATCTCGCCGGGCAGATGGCCGCCAAGTCCTTCGTAAACCTCGAAATGAAGCTCACCGAAATCGAAAAATCCGATCTGCGTCAGCGGCGAGGACAGGTTCTCTTTATATTCCCATGGAACCGTCACCTTATTGGGGGACGGCGGAACGTACGACGTGAGGATCTTACAGATATTGATATACGGTTTATGGAGGGCGTTTTGCTCCCTATAGCCGTTTTCGCCGTTATATTCAAGGGCAAGGCATTCCGCGCTTCTGGGGCTGGCTATTATCTCATCGAAAAGGGGCAAAAGTCCGCAGTGGTCGACGTCTGCGTGGGTAATAAGGATACGTTTTTTCATATTGGCAAAGTCGGGGACGAGCTTGCCGATGATCTTTTTCATTTCGTCGGTATAGCAGGCGTATCCGCTGTCGATGAACAGCACCTCCCCTGCCGACTCTATGATGGCGGTGTTGCTTCCGCAGGGAGGCTCGATCAAGGTGATGCTTGTATTATCAGTTATATCGTGGCGGCTGATACGGGGAGAAAAGTTATTTCCGCGGCAAGCTGCCAGAAGATCGGCGAATTTACTGATGCTATCGAAGGTACGGTAGGGCGACAGTCCCTCTTCGTCGAGGGTCTGCATTGCAAGATTCACGTTTACGAGAAGCTTCTGCTTCACGTCTTCGGAAAGCTCCAATGCGGCAGAAAGGCCAAGCACGTAGGAGCTATAGAAAATGCTGTTATCGTATACCTTTTCTGAGCTGTTATAGTCTATGACGCGGACGCGGCAGAGCTTTTCCGCCTCAGCGATAAAGGCTGTGATCTTATCGGGATCGTCCACGTACAGTCCCATTTTGAAAAGCTGATGGTCCGTTCCGTTTTCCTGAGAGCTGATATATGAGATGTTGAAATTGAATTCGTTTATAAGGGTAAGAACGTCGGTTACGCTGCCGGGTACGTCAAGAAGACGGAACTCCAAAAGGACGACGCTCGTATCAGACTTGCTGTTTTGCAGATACCCTATTGCCGCAAGCTCCATGTCAGCGCGGCGGAGCTGCTCCTCGGTTCCTTCAGCATCAATAAAAAGCGTGTGTGAATCGACGGCTTTATTATAACTGACACGTGTGATATTTATGCCGATGGAGGCAAAGCACTTGCTCGCCTTTAAAAATGCGCCGATATGATTCGGCATCGACGTAACGTATGTTTTTTTCATTTGATCACCTGCCGATTATCGATTTGATATTATGATACCATATCCGCCTGAATAAATCCATTATAATGAGATAAAAAAGCTCTGCGAATGATCTCGCGGAGCTTTTTATGTTATTTTATCTCTGTACTCTACCGGATGCATCGCCGCCTGCCAGCTTTTCGACCTCAGCCACGGAAACGCGGTTGTAGTCGCCCTCAACGGAGTGCTTGAGCGCAGATGCCGCAACGGCAAACTCGATGGCTCCTGCGGAGGATTTGCCGGAAAGGAGCGAATAGATGAGACCGCCGCCGAAGGAATCGCCGCCGCCGACTCTGTCTACGATGTGCAGGTGATAGGACTTGGAGAAATAATAATCCTCGCCGTCGTAGAGCATGCCTGCCCAATCGTTATCGTTTGCGGAAATGGAGGTGCGGAGAGTTATTGCAACCTTTTCAAAGCCGAATTTATCTGCCAGCTGCTTTGCAACGGACTTATATCCGTCGTGATTGAGCTTGCCGCCGTATATGTCGGTGCCCTCGGCTTCGATGCCGAAAACATCCTTTGCATCCTCCTCGTTGGAGATGCACACGTCAACGTATTTGCAAAGCTCAGTCATGGCTTCTCTTGCTTCTGCGCGGGTCCAGAGCTTGCCGCGGTAGTTCAGGTCGCAGGAGATCTTAACGCCCTTTGCCTTTGCGGCAATGCAGGCTTCTTTGCATATTTCAACGAGGTTACCGCCAAGGGCGGGGGTGATACCGGTGAAGTGGAACCAGTCGGCACCGTCGAAGATGGCGTCCCAAT
>JAZMZX010000054.1:0-19747 GCA_045586225.1 Eubacteriales bacterium | reverse complement strand
TTTGCTGCATCCTGACCGATGACGTACTGGTCCAGCGTCGCCTTTATCTCATGAGGCTTGGGTAGCGTTTCAAGAGAGAGCCCGTCGGATTCGGGATGGGAATTAAAGTGCTCGTCGATTATATCGTTGCACACCTCAATGCAGTTGTCGCAGATGTAAAGGCCGGTGGGCGAGGGAATGAGGTACATGACCTGATGCTCGTTGCGTCCACAAAAAGCACACTTGTGCATGGAGCGGTTGTTATCTGTAGGCATAAAACCTCCGGGTGGATTTTGTGTGATTAATGGTCAAAGAGTCAGATGCGGCGGTCAAACACCTTATCGATAAGACCAAATTCTTTTGCTTCTTCTGCAGAAAGGAAGTTGTCGCGCTCGGTGGCTAGAGCGATCTCTTCATAGGATCTGCCGGTGTTCTTTGCAAGGATCGTGTTAAGACGCTCGCGTGTGCGGAGAATATGATCTGCATGGATCTTGATGTCGGATGCCTGACCCTGCATGCCGCCGAGAGGCTGATGGATCATGATCTCGGAATTGGGAAGAGCAATGCGCTTGCCCTTTGCACCTGCGGAAAGGAGGAAAGCACCCATGCTGGCTGCCATACCAACGCAGATGGTGGAAACGTCGCACTTAATGAAATTCATAGTGTCGTAAATGGCAAAGCCTGCGGAAACGGATCCGCCGGGAGAATTGATGTAAAGGGAAATGTCCTTGTCGGGGTCCTGAGCCTCAAGGAAAAGAAGCTGAGCCACAACGAGGGATGCTGTGGTATCGTTTACCTCGTCGGAGAGGAAAATGATTCTGTCATTCAGAAGGCGGGAATAAATATCGTATGCACGTTCGCCTCTGTTTGTCTGTTCGATTACGGTAGGAACAAGCGGCATAATTAAACCTCCATGTTTTTGTTTTTGATTTTTTTGTTTTTGATTTTTTCAGTGGATACTGTGAGGTCACACCGGGATCTCATACTATTATATACCACATTGATGAAATAATATATGTAAAACTGTAAAAAGTTTAATTGACCGCCGTATATTTTACGGCGGTCAATGTTGCGGAAAGCGAATCTTTATTCAGCGTCTTCAGCCTTGGGCTCTTCAGGTGCCTTTTCGGTGATAACAGCCTCAGCCTTGATAAGCTCAACGGCAGCCTTAAGCTTAAGGTCGCCCTTGATATCTTCAGCTGCGATAACTTCCTTGATCTTTTCAGCTTCCATCTGATACATTTCAGCCATGCGAGCGAATTCAGCTTCAACCTCTTCGTCGGTAACGTCGATGCCTTCGATCTCAACGATCTTCTGGAGAGCAAGACGGGTCTTGACCTGACGCTCTGCTGCGGGCATCATCTGCTCGCGGAGGGTGTCGAGAGTCTGACCGGTGTACTTCATGTAAGTAGCGAGGTCGAGGCCCTGGCTGCGGAGTCTCATATCGTAGTCGCGAACGATGTTCTCAGCTTCTGCATCGTAAAGGGGCTGGGGAATATCGCCTTCAACATTTTCAACGAGGTAATTGATGAGCTGCTCTTCAACCTCAGCATCAGCATTCTTAGCCTTGCGTGCTTCGATCTTGGACTTAACGTCTGCCTTGTATTCTTCGAGAGTGTCGAATTCGGAAACGTCCTTAACGAATTCATCGTCAAGCTCGGGAAGCTCTTCGTTCTTGATAGCGTTGAGCTTGCACTTGAATACAACTGCCTTGCCTGCCAGCTCTTCTGCGTGGTACTGCTCGGGGAAGGTTACGTTAACGTCGAACTCTTCGCCGATGCTGTGACCTGCAACCTGCTCTTCAAAGCCGGGGATGAAGGAGCCGGAGCCGAGCTTAAGGTTGTGACCTTCGTCCTTGCCGCCTTCGAAGGGAACGCCGTCTGCAAAGCCTTCGTAATCGATGTTTACAGTGTCGCCCATTTCAGCGGGACGGTCGGTGATCTCAACCTCGCGAGCGTTGTGCTGGCGAGCATGTTCGATCTCGTGGTCAACTTCTTCGTCGGTAACGGTATAGGTGGTCTTGGTTGCGGAAACACCGCGGTAGCCTTCGATCTTGATCTCGGGCATTACGTATACGACTGCCTTGAGAACAACGCCGTCTTCGTCGATGGAGATAACGTCGAACTCGGGCTGGCCGATGGGCTCGATGCCTGCTTCCTTGATGGCAGCATCAAAGTTAGCGGGGATCAGGTCGTTGATAGCATCTTCATAAAAAACGCCCTTGCCGTACATCTTTTCGATGATGGAGCGGGGAGCCTTACCGCGGCGGAAGCCGGGTACGTTGATCTTACCGGCGTCGCGGCGGTAGATCTTGGTGCACGCTGCTTCGAAGGTAGCGGAGTCGATCTTAATGTTGAGCTCCTGCTTGTTCGATTCAATGCGTTCGTTCTTAATAAGTTCCATTATATATTAGTCCTCCATTAAAATGCGATGAACATTAACCATTTAATTATATTACGATAAATCAGTTTTGTCAACAATTAGAGTGATTTTAAGGTGAGAAAAAAGCAAAAATATAAAGGCTTTTTCTGTATAATTAGATCAAATGATACGCACCGGAGAAAATCCCAGTGCATCGGCGGAAATAAGGCGCGAATTAACACCGTGGCTGCTGTCGCATGCGGTGGAGGCAGAGGGTGAGTGTATATGCCCGAAATAAACCTCGGTCACCCCGTGTGCCTTTATCACGTCAAGTATCTCGGAGCAAACGTCGCCTCCGAAAACTGCGGGAAAATGCAAAAAAACACGCACATATGCAGGATCACCCGAGGAAAGGGCAAGCGCCGCCTTGATGCTTGTGTCAAGGCGCAGAGCCTCCCGGTTTGCGATCTTTTTATAATCGGTTTCAAAAATGTCCGCCTGAGAGGCGGCATCTGCAAACCAGCCGCGGGTGCCGGCAATGGCTAGCCCCTCGGCGTTATATGCATTATTCTGCAAAAAATCGATGGAGCCGATGCCCTCGGCGGCAAGGCGCGCTCTCATTTTCGAAAGTGACTGCCACCAGAAATCGTGGTTACCCTTGCCGATTATCTTTTTTCCGGGAAGGGAATCTATGAATCTGAAATCAGCCATAGCATCGTCGAAGCTCATGCCCCATGAAACGTCGCCGGGAATGATAACGGTGTCGCTTTCGGTGACGACGGCGCGCCAGTTTTTTTTGATACGGCTCACGTGATCGTGCCAGCGGGCGCCGAAAACGGCCATAGATTTGTTTATGCCCGTGCCGCCGGGCAGATGCAGGTCGGATATGGCGAAGAGCGACATATCAAAAGCTCCTTTCATCAGAATCAAAAAAGGAAAATAAATCGGTGAATAAGGCGCGGAGCGGAGGTCCACAATAATAAAGAGCCAAAAGGTGATAAAAATAAGCCCAGAATGAAAGTGAGGTGCTTTTATATGGAGATGTTCGGCAGAAACGAATATTTCAACGTGAGCATGGGGGAGGGCAGACCTCCCAGGCATATAATAGGCATATCCTGCGACGTAAAAAACTGCGTATATCACGACGGTGATAATTTCTGCACCGCCAGAAGGATAACGGTTGGCCCCAGCTATGCCACACATTCCGGAGACACGGTCTGTGCCACGTTCAAGCATAAAAATCTATAATGATTCAAAGGAGGAGGCCGCGAGGCTTCCTCCTTCGTTTTGCATATTATCAGAGACCCAGCTCGCCTTCCATATCGCAGGCGTCGATAGTGCGCTCGAAGCGTACGGGAATAACAAGAGTTTTCTTGAGAGGAGTGGGGATCTCGGTTTCGGTGTACTTGGAAAGGAGACCGAGAGCGGCGATGGAATTTGTGGCAACGTCGCCGGAAACTGCGTGATACACGTCTGCCGCAAACTTATAGGGGCTCGCGGTGCTGCAGATGACCATAGCCTTTGCGCTGCCGGATTCCTCGATATATCTCTCAGCGGCAGAGAAGGCAACAGCGGTGTGAGTGTCGGAAAGATAGCCGTATTCCTTGAAAAGACGTTTAACAGTGGAAACGGTGAGCTCCTCATCGGCATTATATCCGCGGAAATCCTCTCTGATCATTGCAAGGATATCCTCGGAAACGCTGTATCTGCCCGTTTCATTAAGAGACTTCATTGCCTCAGCCGTTGCCTCGGGGCCTGCGGTAAAATAGAGCAGACGCTCAAGGTTGCTGGAAATGAGAATATCCATAGAGGGGGACATTGTTACGAAGAAAGCGCGGTTGCGGTCGTAAACACCGGTTTTGATAAAGTCGGTGAGAACCTTGTTTGAATTGGATGCGCAAACAAGGCGGGAAACGGGAAGACCCATGCGCTTTGCGATGTATGCGGCGAGAATGTTTCCAAAGTTGCCGGTGGGAACGCAGATATGTATTCTTTCACCCAGCTCGATCAGACCCTTGGCGTAAAGATCGCAGTACGCGGAGAAGTAATAAACGATCTGCGGAGCAAGACGGCCCCAGTTGATGGAGTTTGCGCTGGAAAGGAACACACCCTTTTCATTGAGCTTTTCCTTGATGTCGGCATCGGAGAAAATGCGCTTAACGCCGTTCTGCGCATCGTCGAAGTTGCCGCGGATAGCGCAAACAGAAACGTTTTCGCCTTCCTGAGTCATCATCTGCATCTTCTGAACGCGGGAAACGCCCGTTTCGGGGTAGAAAACGGTGATGGAAACGCCGTCAACGTCGCGGTAGCCCTCGAGTGCTGCCTTACCGGTGTCGCCGGAGGTGGCAACGAGAATGTGAGCGCGTCGAGTCTCGCCTGTCTTCTTCAGGCAGGCTGTGAAAAGACGGGGCATAAGCTGCAGCGCCATATCCTTGAAGGCGCAGGTAGGACCGTGCCAGAGCTCAAGGGAGTAAATGTTGTCGCTGATATTTGCCATGGGAGCCGCGCCGTCGGGGAAGGACTCGTCGGAATATGCGGAAGCGCACATTTCCTGAAGCTCTTCGAGAGTGAAGTCCTCAAAGAAGAGGGAAAGCAGTATAGCAGCGCGATCTACGTATGATCTGCCTGCAAGGGCTTTTACGTCGTTAAGGGTAACAGAGGGCAGCGTTTCGGGAACGTACAGGCCTCCGTCGGGAGCAAGGCCGCGGCAGATAGCCTCAGCGGCGCTGATTTTTTCTTTAATAGCGTTTGTGTCGCGTGTGGAAACGTATTTCATATGTGTTCTCCATGCCGCATAATGCGGGAAATATTTCGTGGAATGTATTCAACGTCTGTTGTAGCCCTTTGTGGCATAAACGGCGTTTTCAATGTGGTGTACCTTCGGCAGTCCCGTTTTAGGGAGATATACCTCGATAACGTCGATGCGTACGCGCCTTTCCGCGCACACCTCGGGGTGCTTTTTCATATAAGCCTCGGCGGAATAAATGAGATTCTTCTGCTTCGTTCTGCCAACGGCTGCGGCAGGTCTGCCGTATTTTTCGGCAACAGTCTCGGCGCGGGTCTTGACCTCGCAGAATACCACAACGTCTCCCTCGGGGGAGATGGCGATCACGTCGAGCTCGCCGTGGTTCACGAAGTAATTGCGGGCGATAATGCCGTATCCCTTGCTTTCAAGGAACAGCGCGGCAATATCCTCGCCGTGGTTGCCTATATCCTTTTTTGTTTTCTCACCGTTCATTTCGGGTCCTTATTCAAAAACGATAAAAACGTTTTTCTGTGGCAGTCGGCAGGACCGTATTTGCGAAGAGCATCCATATGCTCGCGGGTGGAGTATGATTTGTTCTTTGCAAAGCCGTAAAGGGGGTATTTTTCGTCCATTTCGATAAGCAGTCGGTCGCGGTATACCTTTGCAAGGATAGATGCTGCCGCAATGGAGGGGGAAATGGAGTCGCCGTGGATAACGGTGACGGTGGCCATGGGAAATTCGCGGGCCACGTTTCCGTCCACAAGCACAAGTTCGGGGGTGGGGGTGAGCATTGCAACGGCACGGCGCATTGCAAGCTGAGCTGCGTTCAGTATATTCATAGAGTCAATTTCCTGAACACTTGCTTCCGCGATGCCGTAGGAAACGGCAGATTCCTTTATGATATCGTAAAGCGCCTCGCGCTTTTTCGCCGTGAGCTTTTTGGAATCGTTGAGCCCTTCGATGTGAAGTCCGTCGGGAAGAATGCAGGCAGCGGCAACAACGGGGCCTGCAAGGCATCCTCGCCCTGCCTCGTCGGTTCCTGCGATAACGGTGTAGCCAAGCTCACGCTGCTGATTTTCGATGGTGTAAAGAAGCATCACTGTTCACCGGGAAGCTCAAGGGTCATTCTGCCTATCTTGGCAGCGCGGAATTCATCGAGCAGGGTGGAGGAGGTGCGCTCGGTGTTTACCTCGCCGCCCGAGATAAGGAATCCGCGGCGGCGTCCTATCTCCATTATAAGCTCGTAATCGGAAAGCTCCTCATATTTCGACATATCCCCAAGCTTGTATCTTTCCGAAAGCATTTCGGGATAAATACGGCGCATACGGCCAACGAGGGCGCATGCGAGCTCTTCAATATCGAGAATCTCTTCCTTGATGGCGCCTGTGAATGCAAGGTTTTCGCCAATGATCTGATCGTCGAATTTGGGCCAGAGTACACCGGGAGTGTCGTAAAGGTTGAATCCGGATTTTGTAACGACCCACTGTCCGCGCCTTGTAACGCCGGGGCGGTTCTCAGCCTTTGCCTTCTTTTCGGCGGAAAGCCTGTTTATGAGAGTGGATTTGCCAACGTTGGGAACGCCCACGATCATAGCCTTAACGTGACGGCCCTTCATGCCGCGCTCGTGCCAGTGGGCGATCTTCTCCGCAAGAAGCTCGTTCAGCGCGGGAGCAATGGCGGAGAGACCCTCGCCCGTGGTGCAGTCCACAAGCAGAGGCACGGTCTCGCCGCGGCGGCGGAAGTATTCAAGCCATTTGCGGCTTGCTTCCGGGTCGGCAAGGGAAGCCTTATTCAGAATGGTGAGGGTGGGCTTACCCTCAAGAAGCTTGATTATTTCGGGGTTTCGGGAGGATGTGGGTATCCGCGCGTCCAGTATCTCAATGACGGCGTCAACGAGCTTCAAGCTTTCGCTGATGAGACGGCGGGTCTTGGCCATATGACCCGGAAACCACTGTATGTTATTTACGCTGGGCATTATGAAAACCTTTCAAAAATACTTACATTCTGCACGGGGAGCACTCTGCAGAGCACGCGTCCGAAAACGGAGCGGGTGTCGATGAAACCGATGCGGCTGTCGCGGCTGTCGGAGGAGTGGTTGCGGTTGTCGCCCATAACGAAAAGCTGTCCTTCGGGCACCGTAACGGGAAACTCCAGATTGGAGGTCATTATGGAATCCTTCGCAAGGTAAATATATCCGCTTTCGTCGAGGACCTTGCCGTCAACGGTGACGGTCCACGTTTCAAAGTCGATGTCCACCACCTGACCGCCCGTGGCGATAACGCGCTTCACTATGGGGGAGGACCAGGCTGAGTTTATTTTCTGCACCACAACGATGTCGCCGTATTTCGGCTCGTAGAAAAGGTCGGACACCACAAGCACGTCTCCGTGCTCAAGGGTCTGACGCATGGAGGGGCCGTCCACCACCGCAAGACGCACGAAAAAGGTAAAAAGTATTATAACAGCGGCTGTGGAAAGAAGTAAAGTCTCCGCGATCTCGTAAAACGCCTCAGCGGCCTTTTTGAAGGGGCTTTCCTCCTCCGCTTCTTTTTCGCCTTCGGTGTCGGCGTATTCATCACTCACGTCATCCGTGTCGCTGAGAGCCTCGGGGAGAGGGCAGAGATGCTCGCCGTCAGCGGGGCATTCGTCTCCGATAACCTGGGTGAGCTCTTGGCACTCGCCGTTTTCGGTGTTATCGGTGATCTTATCGGTTTCGTTCATAGAATGAAAAATCCTTTTTATTTAATCGAATCTTTTGTATACCGCCAGCTCGGAAATGGGCGCGATCTTGCACACCACGCGGCCAACGATGGAACTCATACTGACAAAGCCCACGGACTCGTCGCGGCTGTCGAGAGAATTGTTGCGGTTGTCGCCCATCACGAAAACGTGTCCCTCGGGCACGATAAGGGGGAAGGTGAAGTCGGAGAGCACCACACGTGCATCGGAAAGATAGAGATACTCCGATTCATCAAGCCGCACCCCGTCAACAGTGACGGTCCAGCTGGTGAAATCGATGTTTATCTCCTGTCCCTCTGTGGCGATGATGCGCTTTACGAGAGGGCTGCCGGGCTTATGGCTGTGTGACTGCTGAAAAACCACGATGTCGCCATATTTCGGCTCGTAGCCAATGTCGCTCACGATAAGCACGTCCTTGTCGCTGAGAGTGTTCTCCATAGAGGAGCCGTCAACGATGGCAACTCTGCAAATGAAAACGAAAAGAAGCAGGATCACGGACGTTGTCATAGCAACAGTCTCGATGGTTTCGTATATCATTCTGATAACGTCGCTGCGGCTGACGGTGCTTTTTGTGTTCACTTTTACGTCGTTCACCTTTGACTAACGCCTCCGATCTCGTTTATTTTTCGTTGCTTTTTGTGAAATAATGCATAAGCTCGTGCCCGCGGGGCAGGTAAATGCCCGTCTCGGCACAGGATCTCTCTGTGAAATGGGAAGCGCCGGACAGTCTCTTTTCGCTGTCGTAAATGAAGAAGGGAACGGGCTCCATGCTGTGGGTGCGGATCTCGATAGGGGTGGGATGGTCGGGGAGCACCATGATGCGGAAGGGCTCACCGCATCCGCGGAGATACGCATAAACGGTTGAAAGTATCTTTTCGTCGATAAGCTCAACGGAAAGCACCTTGTTTTCGATTTCGGCTCTGTGACCGCATTCATCGGGCGCTTCAACGTGAACGTACACGAAGTCGTCACCGTTTTTGAAGGCTTCAATAGCGGCCTCGGCTTTGCCCTCGTAGTTTGTGCGCACGTTGCCCGTGACGCCCTCCACGATGGGAGCGGAAAGACCGGCGCAAAGTCCTATGCCGCGGATAAGGTCAACGGCGGAAACGACTGTGCCGCGAAGGCCCCACTTTTCAGCGAATGAGGGGAGGGAAGGCTTTCTGCCGGGGCTCCAGAGCCATGCGGAATTTGCAGGCAGAAGACCGCGTGCGCGGCGCGCCTCGTTTACGGGATGATGAGCCAGCACCTCTGCGCTCTTTTCCATAAAATCAAGATACTTTGCACCGCGCTCGCCTGCGGGGAGGTATTCCTCTATCCTGCGGCCGATAATGTCGTGAGGACGTGCAAAGGGGAAGCAGTCGTCATCGTCGCTCCAGAGCAGACAGTGACGGTAGCTGACGCCTGTGTAAAGATGACGGAGCTCATTTCCGAGAACCTCGTTCAGCGCCTTCACAAGCTCGTCTGCCTCTTCGGTGGAGATCTCGTCTGCGCTGTGGTCAAGCATAACGCGGTCGCAGTAGCGCTCCTCCTCGGAAAGAGCAACGAGATTGCAGCGGAGCGCAACCTGATCGGGGGTCATGGAGAGCCCCATGCTGATAGCCTCGAGAGGGGAGCGGCCCTTGGAATAGACCTTAGGGTCGTAGGAAAGGATCGCAAGGTTTGCAGTGTCGCTTTCGGGGTTCATTCCCTCGGGGACGTTTGAAACCACGCCAGAAAAGGATTCACGGCAGAGCAGGTCCATACAGGGCTTGTGCGCTGCCTCCATAGGGGTTTTCCCACCAAGCTCGGGAATGGGACGGTCTGCCATTCCGTCGGGGATAACTATAAGATATTTCATAGCGAATCTCGCTTTCGGACAAATCTGAAATCAAAATAAATTATATCATAAAACCTTGATAAATACAAGGTTTTTTGAGTTCTTCGCACTTGTAGCATCTTCCAAAAAATCACTCTTTGCGGCCGAAAAAATATAAGAAAATTTTGAAAAATACTATTGCATCCTGCACGAATATGTGATATACTTTCATTTGTGTGCGAAAACACACCGAAGCAGTCCGCTGCCGCTCTGCATGAATGCTTCGATAATTCAAGAAAAGGTATGGTCATGAAAATGGACAGAAAGATTGACGCTCTTGTAAATGAGCAGATGAAGGAACAGATTCCTGAATTCAACATCGGTGACACCGTAAGAGTTCACAACAGAATCAAAGAGGGACAGAGAGTTCGTACTCAGCTTTTTGAAGGCACCGTTATCGCTCGCCACGGCGGCGGTATCTCCGAAACCTTCAAGGTTCGCCGCGTAGCATACGGCTGCGGCGTTGAAAAGACTTTCCCGCTTCATTCTCCCAACGTTGAGAAGGTTGAAGTTATCAGACGCGGTAAGGTTCGCCGTGCAAAGCTTTACTATCTCCGCGACAGAGTTGGTAAGAGCTCCAAGGTTAAGGAACTTATCTAACGACAAAAAAGAGGGCATCACCCAAATGGGTGATGCCTTTTTTCGTTATGTGATAGGTCAGGAGGGAAGTTTTAATCGATAAACGTACTGATCGTTTGAATTAATTTCAATTGATGAACCATATCCATAAAATCCGTTCAGCGGATCGTAATATAACTGCAAAGCTTCAGATCCGTTTATGATGATATATCCGTCATCCGTATAGTGGAATGTTACGGGGACGGAGAAAGGGTTATAAATAAAATACTCACACGTTACATTCGTTTCCGTATTGCAGACGACTATTTGCTTGAGACATTCGGTTACTTCCCAATTTTCCATAGCTGTAATATAACGTCCGTCAGCGGAAATAACAATCGGAAGAGATTCTTCTTCAGAATCGTATGTCCAAAGAACAGAGTTGATTTTTTCGGGATATACTATCGTATAGTTATTGCCTTTGCTCAGGTCAATATATCCTACTGAGGACGAATTGATAAATACACGGTTGTCGCGTATCGTATATATTCTTTTTCCGAAGCCTTTATCAATCAAGCATCTGGAGTCGACCTCATAAACATAAAGTCCGGAAACACACTCCCATCCGTATTCATTGAATAATACGAACTTATCATCGATTACTTTGATGTTTCCGCTACCGGAGTACATACCTATGGGCCATTCCTCGGGTTCTCCGTTTTCGGCTATATAATCTTCTACATCCTTGTCTGTAACGGCATCGTGCAACAGAATGATATCGCCGCTGTCTTTATATTTGATAAAGAGATCGCTGTTTTTGTCGTAATATACAACGATTTTATCGGATTCATATACCGTTGAGCTGTCAGTAGGCCCATTATCTTTTTGATGTATCTTTATCTCGTCAAAAATATCCGAATAATTGGCATACTTTTTCACGTTTGAAACCTTTCCCGTTTTGGTGTCAAGTGAGAATTTATACGCTTCATAGCGACTCATCGCTTCGTTATATATTGTGAGTATCCAGGTTGTGTTGTCAAAATCTGATATTGGCGGAAGCGAAACGATTGCATGTTTAACTTCTCCAAGCTTTCCGTAACGTTCAATAATCTCTCGTACACCCTTATAACGGCTGAAGTTGTATGCTTCAATATCCGAAGAATGAATCTCCCCGGAATCGGTTTCTATAAGTGTGACATTTTCATACCCTGAATGTGACCTTATAAAATCAAGAGCGTATTCAGTGTCATAAGTTGTTCCGTCAACGTATGTTTCGATGCCGATTATTTTGGCAGGAGAGTTGAAGCTTTCAGTGCTGCGTACTGTACAAACGTAAAATAACAGTTCGCCCGAACCGTAGAATTCAGTATGAACTATGTGGTATTCGGCGATATAAATATTGTCATCATTATACATATCAGAGTTTAGAAGCTGAATAGGGAATGATTCCGTGTGCGAAATGTAACCGTGGAAAATGTTATTTTCGGGGAATACTTGCTCGGAATATTTCACCACTTCTTTTACCACAGTTGCGGTAAATCCTGACGTATAATCATTGTCAGTAACTGTTGAATTGCTGAAATTGTCCGGAATGTTGAATAATTTTTTCGCTTTTGCAAACGCAGATGACGAATTTGTTTGGCTCATCAGTTTGTTCCAGCTGACTATGTCACCTAAATAATAAACAGTTTTAAGAGAGATAGTATCGGAGAACACGTCTTCTCCCATCGAAATAAGACTTTTGGGCAGCGTGAGTGAAGAAAGTGAGCTGCAGTCACGGAATGCTTTATCTTCGATGTGCTGAACTCCTTCATCGATCTTGATGGATTCAATTTGTGAGGAATCAGCAAAGGAAAAACTATAGATTCCCTCAACGGTATGGGGGATAGTAATATGCTTTGCTGTTGTTCCTGCGAAAATTCCAGTCGAATAGCTGCTTTCGTCTGCCGGCTTATACTGGCCGAGGTGTGTCACAGGATATGAGTCGATATATGAAGGAATTTTAACGACTTCTTCGTTACCGGTGTAACGTGTGATTGTAACCTTGTCACCGGCTACGATATATTCAAATGAGCCTGTTGTTCCAACGGAAATATCACTTGAATCAGACACACCAAAAATAATATTTATACGGGATAGATCGGATCCGATATCAGATGCATCTATTAGCTCGTTCCATTCTTTCTCTGTTCCTAAATAATACAAGATCTCTAAAGCACTTATGTCAGAAAAAGCACTCGCCCCGATATATTTCATGCTTTTCGGGATCGTTATTTCACGTAAAGCCGTGCATGCAGAGAAGGCTCCATCCTCGATCCTTTCGGTGCCTTCTCTTAATACTATTGTTTCAATTTGAGAAGAGTCAAAGAACGAGAATGCGTTAATACTGTCGATCGTGCCGGGAATTGTAATGCGTTTTGCTTGCGTGTTGGCAAAAACACCTGTTACGATCTCAACATCACCATTATCATGATTGCTAACAATATATTGACCAAGATGATAAACAGGATGTCCATCGATAATTACGGGAATGGTCACTTCTTCGGAGTTGCCAATATATCGTTTTATTGTGGCTATACCGTTTTCTACGGTGTATTCGAATTCTTCGTTTGAGGCTTCAAAGTATTCGGGCTCTTCCGTTTCCGTCTCCGTCTCCGTTTCGCTTTCGCTTTCGGTGAAGGCTTCGGTGTCGGTGGCGGTGCCCGTATCGGTGTCGCCGGTGGTGTCGGCGGGCGGTGTGATGCTCTGACGCATCATGATAAAGGCAATGATAACGGCAACCGCCACAACGCAGCATGCGGCAACGGAGAGAAAGTTTTTGAAGGTGTCCATAGAGGTGCCCACGATGTAAGGCGATACCGCTTCGTTTTTGCGGTACTTTGAATCCTCAGCTTCGAGGATGAACTCGTCGCTGATGGAGAGTATCTCTTCTTTTACGTAAGCGGAAAGCTTCATCACATTACCCCCTCTCTCGTAAGATGCTGGAGGAGACGCGCCTTTGTCCTTGAAATGCGCGTCATAACGGCGTTTTCGGTCATTCCCATGTCGCTTGCTATCTCAGCGGCAGACTTGCCGTAATAGTACCGCTTCACGAAAATAACACGGTTTATGCGGTTCTCGCTTTTGAGAAAATCGTTGAGGAGCTCGCTTTTATCGTTGATAACGATCTCCTCTGCGCTGGCTTCGGCGCCGCTGTAATTGAGCACGTCGTCAAGCTCGGCGTAGAGGGCTTCGCCCTCCCGGGAGCGCTTTTCGCGAGCCAGGTACCGAAGCTTGTTTATGACCTTGCGCTTCAAAACGGTCATTACGTATGCGCCAAGGCGGTTGGGATGGTCCGGCGGAATGGAATTCCATATGTCAACGAGGGTGTCGCTGCACGTTTCCTCTGCATCCCGCACGTCGCGCAGGTAGCGCTTTGCATAGCCGCGCATTTCGCGGCCGTATTTGCCCGAAAGCTCGGTAACTGCCGACTCGTCGCGGTCAAAAAACAGCTTTATTATCGCTGTGTCTGTCACTTTTCTTCGCTCCTTTCAAATGGGAGTTGTGAAGGGCTTTGCCCCTACATCTTATACGTCAACTTTTATATCAAAACCTTACACGTTTTTCGATAAAAAATAAATTAATTTTCATTTTGCGTTGCTTTAACGGTTTCACACTTAAATTATATCCTTTATAGGGCCTAAAGTCAAACAAAACGAAGAAAAGCGGGAATGCAGCACCGCAGGGATAAATTACCGGAGCCCGAGCCGAATTAGCGGTGCTTTATGTTGAAAAAGGACGGAAAAAGGTGTATAATGATAAAAAGCACTCTGTCATTGGCAGACGATGCTTCAAGAGCCCCCACCTTGCATATAATAGTGTTGCCCCGGGGCAGACGGCGAAAGAAAAGGAGAAACGAATGATAAAAAGATATATCAGCTTCATTATGACGATACTCCTTTTGCTTGCCCTCGCCACGGGATGCTCCACCCCCGACGTGGAGGCGCACACGCCCCTTTCCCCCATGGACACCGCACCCGACGGCGGCGGTATTACGGGATACGACAATGCAAAGGCGGAAATGCGCGGAGTTTATATCGCAACGGCGTATAATATCGATTTCCCCTCGAAGGCGGGGCTCGATAAAGACGAGCTTGAGGCGGAGCTTTCCGCCATCGTCGATACGGTTGCCGATGCAAATGCAAACGCGATCTTTTTCCAGGTCCGCCCCGAGTCGGACGCAATGTACGATTCCGAGCTTTTTCCCGTGTCGCGCTATCTCACCGGAAAGGCAGACGGCGAGCTGCCCGACGGCTTCGATCCGCTTCAGTATCTCATAGAGACCGCGCACGGAAGGGGCATCGCCGTTCACGCGTGGGTCAACCCCTTGAGAGTGACACGCGGCAGCCTTAATTCTCCGAAAACGGACGTAACGGAGCTTGCGGCAATGCATCCCGCAAGGCTTTCACCCGATCTTACCGTTGAATACGGTGGCGAGCTTTACTATGATCCGGGGCTTCCCGAAACGAGAGCCCTCGTGGCGGCAGGTGTCACGGAGATCGTGAGCGGCTACGACATCGATGGCATCATCTTCGACGATTATTTTTATCCCTATCCCGAAAAGGACGGGGAAGGCAACGACTTATATTTCAACGATACCGCTACCTTTATACAGTACGGCGGAAGCCTTTCTCTGGAGGATTGGCGCCGCGAAAACATAAATAAGCTTGTGAAAATGTGCTACGAAGCCGTGAAAAAGGCGGATGCCGACTGCAGATTCGGCATCGCTCCCTTTGGAATCTGGCAGAATAATGACGGTGAAAACGGCGGCTCGGAAACTGCAGGCATGGAAGCCTACAGCACCATTTTCTGCGATGCCATAGCATGGGCAAAGGACGGATACGTTGATTACCTCGCGCCTCAGATATACTGGGATTTCGGCAAGGAAAGTGCCCCCTTTGCAACTGTTGCGGATTGGTGGAGCACCATGCTTGATGGCACCGGAGTGGAGCTTTATATAAGTCATGCCGCATATAAATACGGCACAGACGAATGGATGGCGGCAGACGTTGTTGACGAAATGACGGCTCAGATCGCATACGGGCGCAAGCTTATCTCCTATCGGGGAAGCCTTCTTTACGGCTATTCTGAGCTGAAGGACGATATCGACGGCATATACGGCGAGGTCACCGCCTGCTACGAAAACGAGATCCTCTACACCGACTTCATATCCGACGGTGATGCGGTGAAGGTCATCAGCCATAGCTACGGAGAGGTGACGGAGTATGCCACCGTGACACTTGAGGCCATATCGGATCCGACGCTGGTGGTCACCTACAAAAATGAAAAGGTGTGCCGTCAGCGCAACGGCGCCTTCAAGCTTACGGTGGAGCTTCACGACGGCGAGAACTATTTTGAATTTCACACAAAGCAGGGAAAATACGTCTTTATGATCGAAAAGGCGGCCGATACTGAGTGAGATGAATATCGGCTCTTGACTATTGCTTTTGAATCAATAATTCCGTTTCATCGATCAAAACAAATACCCCCGACAGAACGTCAGTGTCTGTCGGGGGATTTTTTATAAAAACAGCTTGAACAGCTCCTTTGCCCAGACAAGGCAGCGGGGCACGCTTTCGTCAAGGAGAGCTTTTACCGATTCGATATCTACCGCAGAAAGCTTTCCGAGCTTTTCGAAAACAGCGCCGGCGGCGTTGGTTTTTCCGATGGCGATCGCTGCCCGTGCCTCGTCGCCGACGGCGATATATTTGCCGATCGCAAGGGCACCAACGGAAAATTCACCAACAGAAAGCGCTCCAAGTGAAACAATGCCGAAAGAGATCGAGCCAAGGGATATGATGCCAAAAGAGAAGCACCCAAGGGAAAGGAGTCCCAAAACGAGAATTCCAAAGGCCAAAAGTCCGAAGGAGATCAGCCCAAAGGAGACGGCTCCGACGGATAAAAGTCCCACAGAGATCACGCCGCGCGCCTTAAAGCCAATTGCGATTATGCCTCGTGCGTTTTTGCCTATGTGGTATAAGGGAAGGCCGCAAACCGTGACGGAGCTTTTCTTTTCGGGGATTCCGCGGCGCACGCGGAAGAAGAGACCGTTATTTTCTGCTTTGACGGTTGACGCCCGGTCACAGTCGTCATCATCCTTCAAAAGATAGTCAAGGGAGCAGTTATAAAGCTCGCTTAGCTTTATGAGCTTTTCCGTTTCGGGAAGAGCAGCGCCCGATTCCCATTTGCTTATTGCCTGCCGCGAAACGCCCAGTATGCCAGCAAGCTGCTCCTGGGTGTGAGAGTTTTCGCGTCTGAGCCTTGAAAGCTTGTCGCTCAATGCCATAGGGCACCTCCGAATACTTTTATTACACGGACAATGATAGCACAAAACGAAGGCTCACTCCACCGTTTTGCGGTTTCTTTATGTAAACTTCAGGTTGCTTTTTGAAATTTACTGATCCTCTTCGGGCAAGGGCTTTCTGCCGGGGCGGCGCCTGCCCTTGGGATTCTCCTGCCATCCGTCGATGCCTGCGCGCTCGATGGCACCGAAAATACGGCTTCGCACGTCGGGATAATCGCGGTTGAGAGAAGCCAGAAGATGCTTCATTTCCTCCCGTTCCGTGCCGCCGTCTGCAGGGCATGTGCTCTTAACGAGAGGAAGCCCGTATTCTTCGGCAAAGTGGCGTATCTCATATTCGTGCGCGTATATGAGGGGACGTATCATTGTGATGTCCTTGCGGGAAAGATACGTCACGGGCTGGAAGGTTGAAAGGCGGCTTCCGTGAAGCAGATTCAGCATAAAGGTGTCCACCACGTCGTCGTTGTGGTGACCCAGCGCAAGCTTGTTGCAGCCCAGATTCCGCACAGCATCGTGCAGGGCGCCGCGGCGCATCTTGGCGCAGAGGGCGCAGGGATTCTTCTCCTTACGAATATCGAAGATGATCTGAGCGATCTCGGTCTTTATAATGGTGTAGGGTACGTTTATGCTGCGGCAGAATTCCTCAACGGGGGAAAAGTCCATGTTGGAAAAGCCCATATCAAGGGTCACCGCGTAAAGCTCAAACCTTTCGGGGAGAAAATCGCGGATGGCCGCCATGGCGCGCAAAAGCGCCATTGAATCCTTACCGCCCGATACGCCAACAACGACCTTGTCGCCTTCCTCTATCATGCGGTAATCCTCTATTGCGCGGCGGCAATAGCTTAAAAGCTTCTGAAAATCGTCCATTTGTGTCTCCGTTGCCCGCCGCTGCATATTATGGATTGATGAAAAACCACAAAAGAGGGGTAGGGCATGATAAAAATATTTATTGATCAGGGGCATAATCCGCAAAATCCGAACGCAGGCGCCGAGGGAAACGGCTACCGCGAGCAGGACCTTGTGTATGCCATCGGGGTGGAGCTGGCAGAGCTGCTCCGGGCAAACGGGAATTTTGAGGTGTTACTGTCGCGCCCCACGGCAACCACACAGCTCGGCACGAGCAACGCATCCAGCCTGAGAGCGCGGGTAGATGCGGCAAACGGCTGGGGCGCCGACTACTTTATCAGCCTGCACGCAAATGCATCGTCAATACCGTCGGCATCGGGCACGGAGGCATACGTTTACAGTACCTCCTCAGCCGCGTATCAGTTGGCGGCGAGCATCGTCAGCGCAGTCTCCGCGGCAACGGGAGAGCCAAACCGCGGCGTATTTGCGCGGCCGTCGCTGTACGTATTGCGGCGCACGAGAATGCCCGCAACACTCGTTGAGCTTGGATTTATCACCAATTATAACGAAGCCCGTATGATGGCTGAAAGCCCGGGGCTTTATGCCCGTGCGGTTTATCGGGGGATACTCGATTATTTTGGAATGTAAGGCTTATTCGCCTATCATGCGGCGAAGCCCGTCCTCGTCGATAACGGGGATGCCAAGGGCGTTTGCGCGGTCCAGCTTGCTGCCGGCAGCCTCACCTGCCACCACGTAGCTCGTTTTTTTCGATACGGAGGAGGTGGTCTTGCCACCTGCCTTCTTTATCATCTCGGAGGCTTCGTCCCGCGAGAGGGTGGGAAGCGTGCCTGTGAGCACGAAGGTTAGACCTGCAAGGCTGTCGCCGATAACGGCCGTCTCTTCGGTCATTTTCACGCCTGCGGCGCGAAGCTTTTCGATATATTCAAGATTCCGGGACTCAGCAAAATAGCCGCGGATAAAGCCTGCGGTAACGGCACCGATGTCGTCAACGAGGCAAAGCTCCTCCTCGGAGGCGGCGATGAGGGCGTCTATGGAGCCGAAGCGGGAGGCAAGGGAAGCAGCGGCAACAGAGCCCACTTGGCGGATGCCAAGTGCGTATATGAGCCGCGCAAGACCTGCGGACTTGGAGGCTTCAATGGCGGCCAGCAGATTCTTCGCAGAAAGCTCGCCCATTCTGTCGAGGGCGGCAACCTCCTCTTTGCGGAGGGAGTAGAGGTCGGCGGCATCCTTGATGAGACCTGCCGAAAGAAGCATGGAAACCACCGCAGGACCCAGAGAATCGATGTTCATAGCGGCTTTTTCCGCAAAATGCTCGATATTGCGTGCTATCTGCGCCGGACAAAGGGGATTCACACAGCGCACAACGCCTGCGTCTGTGGAATCCGCATCGTCGGAATAGAGCTTTTCACCGCAGGAGGGGCATTCCTCGGGCATGCTCCACACCCTTTCGGTGCCGCATCTGTCGTCGGCAACGGCGGAAACCACCGCAGGGATAATGTCGCCGGCTTTTTCGATTATAACGTTATCACCGATGCGGATGTCGCGCTCTCTGATGATGTCGATGTTGTGTAACGTGGCGCGGGAAACGGTGGACCCTGCAAGCTTCACAGGCTCCAGCACCGCTGTGGGAGTGAGTACACCCGTGCGTCCAACGGCAACGGTGATATCAAGCAGGCGGGTCTTTTTCTGCTCGGGGGGATATTTGTATGCCACCGCCCATTTGGGCGCGATAACGCCCTCGCCAATGGCGGTGCGCATGCTGAGAGAATCTACCTTGATAACTGCGCCGTCGATATCGAAGGGGAGGGAATCGCGAAGGGAGCCGATGTGCTCAATGTGAGCGACGATCTCCTCGTCGGTGCAAAGGAGTGCCGTCAGCGGCAGCACCTTGAAGCCAAGCTCGCTCATGCGGGAGAGAGTCTCGCTGTGGGTGAGGGGGAGCCTGCCGTCGGCATAGAGGCTGCCGCCCTGGAAATTGAAAATGAAAATATCGAGTCCGCGGGAAGCGGCGATTTTGGAATCCAGCTGACGGAGTGAGCCGGCAGCAGCGTTTCGGGGATTCGCCATCAGCGGCTTGCCCTCTGCCTCGCGCTTTTTGTTCTGGCGCTCAAAGGATTCGCGGGACATATACACCTCGCCGCGAACGGTGAGGGAAAGAGACTCGTCTCCAGTAAGTGCAAGCGGAACCGTGGGTATAGTTTTGATGTTTTCGGTAACGTTTTCGCCAACAGTACCGTTTCCGCGGGTCGCACCAACGGTGAGCGCGGCATCTTAATAGAAGATGGCAACGGAAAGACCGTCAATT
>JAZMZX010000053.1:0-5675 GCA_045586225.1 Eubacteriales bacterium | reverse complement strand
CTCCTCGATGCCAAGAGACTTAAGACGCTCCCACGTATCGGTATCGGTGAGCATATGCATAAGATAATAGTCAATATAGTCGGTGCGAAGGCGCTTCTTTTCTTCTGTAAACAGCCTTTCAAGGTCTGTCTTGCTCTTTATCAGATAATGAGGCAGCTTCGTTGCGATGAAGACTTTTTCTCTGACGCCGTTCTTTTTCAAAATTGTGCCGAGAGCAGACTCGCTTCCGGGATAGATATATGCCGTATCGAAATAATTCACGCCGCCTTTGATAGCCGCCATTATCTCAGCTTCCGTTTCCTCCATATCGATAATGCCCAGCTTCTGCGGGAAACGCATGCATCCAAAGCCCAAAATCGAAAGCCTGTTTCCGTATCGATCGCTTCTGTAATTCATTCAGCACCTCATTATTATCTCTTTATGCTCAATAATACCATATATTTCTTCTATATACAAGAAAAAAGGCAAAGACCGCCCGATCTATGCCTTTTTTCCTTCCACGAACCATTTATCCTCCTCGCGGAAAAGATAGCTTTCGCGTCCGTCGATGACGACGCGGTAGCGGATGCCGTAGCCGCCCACCTTCGTTGATGCGGCACGGATGCGCTCCGTTATCCTTGTGATCTCGTATACTCTGCCGTCCGTCCACGTTATCGCGCGGGGACGCAGCTCCCCGTCGGGGGAAAAATCAACGTTCACCTTAACGTACACCTTACGTCTTTCCATAGCCCTCCTCCTTTATGCCAGATTCAGCATTCCCGTGGGCATTAAAAGCTCTATCTCATCGTCCGCACGTGGCATTTTTGAAAGCCGCATGGTGGCCGCGTTTACGATGGAGCGGCTTCCGAAGCGGGCACGTATCTCGTCCACGGTGCGGTCCACCGTTTCACGCTTGCCCACGGCTTCGGGGATATCGAAAAGCGAAAGCTGCTCGCAGGTGTCCTCCTCCGTCAGGCGTATGGCGCGCACCGTCATTGCGCGTACAGGCTTGACCCACGGATAGCTCGCACGGAAGATATCGAAGGCGCGCCTTGCTATGTCGTTTGCGTTATAGGAGGGGCGGTCAAGTGCCGTTTGCCACTCCTTATAGGAAAGGTCGCTGCATTTCACGGTGAGAGACACTCCCCTTGCCTTTTTGCGGGCTGCGCGCAGGCGCCGTGCCACCTCGTCCGCAAGGGAGAGTATCATGGGCCACACCTCTCCCTCCGTTTTCAGGTCCGCAAGGAAGGTGATGCCGTTGCCCACGGATTTTATTGGAGCCTCGTAATCCTGAGGCGTGACAGACGAAGTGTCCTCGCCGTTTGCAAATTTCTTCATACGCGTGCCGTTTATGCCGAATCTTGAAACGAGAAATGATTCGGGGCAGGCGGCAAGGGCGCCGATGGTGTCGATGCCGTATTTTCGAAGCTCACGCATGGCGGAGCGCCCCACGCCGAGCATATCGTCTGCGGGAAGTCCCCACACCTTTTCACGAAAGTTATCCTCTGTGATAACGGTGACGGCATCGGGCTTTTTCATATCGCTGCCCAGCTTTGCGAAGATCTTATTGAATGAGACCCCCACCGACACGGTGAGCCCCAGCTCGAATTTTACCCGCTCCCGTATTTCGTGGGCGATGGCCTCCCCGCTGCCGAAGGTGCGGGCGGAGGCTGTCACGTCGATCCAGTTTTCGTCCATTCCGTAGGGCTCAACGAGGTCTGAATATTCACGGTATATGCTTCTGACAAGGCGCGAATATTTAACGTATTCGCCGTAGTGTGGGTCCACGGTCACAAGGCCCGGGCACTTCAGCTTCGCTTCGTAGATGGATTCTCCCGTTTTCACGCCGCAGTCCTTTGCGGCATAGTTTTTTGCAAGCACGATACCGTGGCGCTCCTCCACCCTGCCGCACACCGCCACGGGGTATTTTTTCAAGGACGGCTCCAGCATACATTCAACGGATGCGTAAAAATTATTCAGGTCACTGTGAAGTATCGTTTTTCTTTCCATAATTCTTGATCCTCCCATTGACAAACATTTGTTCGTGTGTTAAAATAAAAACACACATCGGTGTGTGCCGATTCATTAGCACACATCACGATGTGCCTTTACAGTTCAATTATACACATCTTCGTGTGCTTTGTCAATGGGTTTATGCACATTTACGTGTGTTGATTTTTGGGAGTAATACAGTATGGCATTTTCGGAAAAGCTAAAGGAAGCAAGAAAAAACAAGGGGCTCACGCAAAAGGAGCTTGCCGACGCGGCAGGTGTTTCTTACCGCGCGGTGCAGACCTGGGAGGCGGGACGCCTGCCCAAAAGTCTCGATCCCGTTATGAAGGTGGCAGCTGTGCTGGGAACGACGGCTGAGACGCTGCTTTCCGAAACGGACCAGTACGTTATCGAGGCGGGCGAGCGCGGCGGTGCCTCTGCGGCACGTGACGTTGATTCCCTCGTGAACGAGGTGATCGGCCTTTTTGCCGGCGGCGAGCTTGACGAGGAAGAAAAGGACGGCATCATGGCGGCGCTGAACGAGGCATACTGGATCGCAAAGAAGAATAACGCCAAATATGCGCCGAAAAAGTATCGGGATAAATAACGGAATATGAGCTGCAGTAACGTTATCGAAGAGAAGGCTCTTGCGCTTCGGCGTCGGTGCGGCACCTGCGATCCCTTTCTGATCGCGGCGGAGCTTGGCATAACCGTTATGCACACCGATTCCCTGAAGCGGCTCAAGGGCATGTACCGCGTTATCAAGCGGAACAGATTTATTATACTGAATAACAACAATCCGGCGGAGCTTGACCGCATCGTGTGCGCTCACGAGCTGGGTCACGATCAGCTTCACCGTGAATATGCGAAGGCATGCGCCTTTCAGGAGCTCGCCCCCTTCGACACCTCCACCCGTCGGGAATACGAGGCGAATCTTTTTGCCGCTTCCCTGCTTCTGGACGGAGATGCCGTAATGGAGCTTATAAACGAGGGTCTGGATGCTTCTGCCATTGCCGCCGCAACCGGCACGGACGCGAATCTCGTTGCTCTTAAGGTGGACTGCCTTATCAGAAGCGGACACAGGCTCCGCGTGCAGGATCACGATTCAAAATTTCTGAGATAAAGGAGAGAGCATATGTGCGGAAGGTACACGGGCTTTGTGGACGAAAGCCGGGAGCTGCTTGACATATATACGGCTGCAGGATCGGCATACCCCGACGTTAATTTTCGCTCGGGCGAGATATTCCCAACGAATACGGTCCCGCTTTTGACCGTGAACGGCGGCGCGCTTTCCCCCATTCCTGCCGTGTGGGGCTTCCCCGGCTTCCGCGGCAAGGAGGTCATCATAAACGCGAGGGCGGAAACGGCTGCCGAAAAATACACTTTTGCGGAGAGTCTTCGCTGCCGCCGCTGCATCGTACCGACGACGGGATACTACGAATGGTCGCGGGAGAAAAAGAAGTTTTTATTCCGCCTGCCCGACGAAAACGTGCTTTACCTTGCCGGGCTTTATAACGTATACGCCGACGGCGTGCGCTTCGTTGTGCTGACCACGTCGGCAAACGACTCCGTTGCCGACGTGCACCACCGAATGCCCGTGATTCTGAAAAAGGATCAGCTGGAGTCCTGGGGGCATGATACTGCCTTTGCAAGGTCTCATCTTTCGGGCGTTATGCCCCCGATGGACAGATATATGGCATAAAAAAGATCCGTATGCGAAAAGCATACGGATCTTTACTTATTGTTAACAATTTATCGCTTTGTAAACCTTAATTATTAAATTGAAATTGCGGCGTATATGCAGTATAATTTAAGTGAACGAAATAAATTTCGGAATATTACGGAGGTATACTTTATGCTGAAACAAGTTAAGCTCGATTCGGGAATAATTGAGGGCTATTTTGGCTACGATCCCAGAATAACCGTTTTCAAGGGTGTTCCCTATGCGGCGCCGCCTGTGGGTGAGCTTCGCTGGCGTTCGCCTCAGCCCGTTCCCCATTGGGAGGGTGTCCGCCACGCAGACCATTACGGTCCCATTGCTATGCAGGGCACTCCCGGCCTTGATCCCAACGATTTTTGGACGAGAGAGCTTCATCCCTCGGGTCCCGACTACGATATGAGCGAGGATTGCTTATACGTAAACGTTTTCACTCCCGCAAAGAGCGATGACGAGCGCTTCCCCGTTCTTGTGTACATACACGGCGGCGGATATCAGGGCGGCTACCCTTACGAGGTTGAATTCGATTGGGAGCACATCGCCCGCAAGGGCGTCGTTGTGGTTGCGGTCACGTACCGTCTCGGCGTGTTCGGATTCCTTGCACACCCCAAGCTTTCCGCTGAATCTCCCGATGCGCCCAAGGGCAATTTCGGCATAGAGGACCAGCTTTGCGCCGTTAAATGGGTGAAGCGTAACATTGCTGCATTCGGTGGCGACCCCGACCGCATCACGGTTGCAGGTCAGTCTGCAGGTGCAGGCAGCGTTCAGTGCCTTATCACCTCGCCTATGGCTGAGGGGCTGATCTCCGGTGCAATAATTCAGAGTGCCGTCAGCGCGACCTTCGCTGATCTGGGTCCCAGCTTCTTGCGCACGGGCTCCATCGAGCGCGCTGAGGCTGCAGGTGCTGCGTTCTTCGAAAAGGCAGGCATTGCCTCCCTTGAGGAAGCGCGCTCCCTTTCCGCGGAGGAGATCTTCCGCCGCGCACGTGAGGCAAGAGCCTTCTTTGCTCCCATCGTAGACGGTATACTCCTGACGGAAGGCGCATTCGAGGCATATGTTAACGATAACCATCACCGCATCCCCGTGCTCACCGGCTACAACAGAGGCGAGACACGCGCCTTTATGCGCCGCGGCTTTTTGCCGGATACCCTTGAAAAGTACAATGAATTTGCCGCGCACTACGGAGAATATGAGGAAGAATTCAGGTCCCGCTTCCCCGTTACCTGCGACGAGGACGTTGCTGCCCTCTTCTCCTCCGATTCCTTCACGGGAATGATCGCGGGAGCATACCTTTTCGGCACGGTTCAAGCCCGGGAAGGACGCACCACGTATCTTTACGAGTTCGATCCCGACATTCCGGACGACAAGAGCCCCAGCGTTGGCTCCTTCCACGGCGCTGAGCTTTGGTTTGCATACGATTCCCTCTCCCGCAGCTGGCGTCCCTTCAGAGGTCACCACTACGACCTCGCCCGTCAGGTCAGCTCCTATTGGACGAATTTCGTGAAAACGGGCGACCCCAACGGTACTGATAACTACGGTGATGCTCTGCCCCAGTGGCGTCTCTTCACCGAGGAGGATCCCTTCATGCTCCTTATCGGCAACGAGATCACGGAGAAAACTCCCGGTCCCGACGCTTTACTGAAATTCCGCATCGATCACACTCTCGGAACGTTATGATACTGATTATACGTAAAAAAAGGAACGCCCTTGCGTTCCTTTTTCTTATATTGTGGGTGTGTTCAGAACCATCTTTTCTTCATCGCTTTGAGGAATTCCGCCGTTATTTCATATCCTGACCTTTCACCGATCACGGAATCGATACCGCAACGGGGACAGCGTGCCGTTCCCTTTCGGTCTTTTATCCATTCCTAATTCATTTAGCGGAATAAGCCCGAATATTGTTGAATTGGAATTAGCAACAGAATTCAAATTTTCAAGATACGGCTTTTTAAGATCATCTCTGCGTATACGGGCCTTAAATGCAACA
>JAZMZX010000052.1:0-7010 GCA_045586225.1 Eubacteriales bacterium | reverse complement strand
AGAACAATGACATGGCAGATCTGGAGGAAAAGCTGAAACAGGCTGATGCGGACGGTGCGAAGATCAAGCTGATCGCGACTGACGGCGTCTTTTCCATGGACGGCATCATCTGCAATCTCAAAGGGATCTGTGATCTGGCTGACAAATACGAAGCACTGGTCATGGTGGATGATTCCCATGCGGTCGGATTTGTCGGCAAGAAGGGAAGAGGCACACCGGAATACAACGGTGTGGAAGGCAGAGTGGACATCATAACCGGTACACTGGGCAAGGCACTCGGCGGCGCTTCCGGCGGCTTCACCTCCGGACGCAAAGAAATCATCGATCTGCTCCGTCAGCGCTCCCGCCCCTACCTTTTCTCCAACACCCTGGCTCCCGCCGTTGCGGCAGGCTCCCTTAAGGTCCTCGAGATCCTGGAAAACGATCTTTCCATCCGCGAAAGACTTTTCGAAAACACAAGGCTCTTCGCAGAAAAGATCAAGGAGATCGGACTGGATGTTATCGACGGCGGAACACCTATCGTTCCCGTTATGCTCTACGACGAGCATAAGGCCGTTGAGGTCGCAAAGAGAATGATGGAAAAGGGCGTGTACGTCGTTGCATTCTCGTATCCCGTCGTGCCCCGCGGCAAGGCAAGGATCAGAACACAGATGTCTGCCGCGCTTTCGAAGGAGGATATCCTCTATATCGTTGAATGCTTCAGGCAGGTTAAGGAGGAAATGGGCCTTTAATACGGCCTATACCCGTTTTTTCGCACCGGATCACCCTCGGAAGGAGATGACAGTATGACTATCCAGCAGTGCATGTACGTTTTAAAGATCGCTGAATACGGCTCCTTCAACGAAGCCGCAAAGCAGCTGTTCGTGGCGCAGTCGTCCCTTTCTGTCAGTGTGAAGGCTCTCGAGCAGGAGCTGAATATAAAAATATTCGAGCGCGTGGGCAATGGCATCCACCTGACGTCAGAGGGCGTTGAATTCGCAAGATACGCAAGTCAGATCGTGGAGCAGAGCAGCTTCATTATTAACAGATACACAAACAGCGACGTGTACAGAAGGCTTCACGTATCCACTCAGCATTACGATTTCGTTGCCGATATATTTACAAGGCTCATAAACGAATCGAAGGACAGCCACTATCGCTTCTCTCTGCGCGAGATGAAGACCTACGACGTTATCCGCGAAATAGAGACCGCATACTCCGACGTGGGCGTTATTGCAATTAAGGATACCGACTACAGCGTTATGGAAAGATACCTTTCCGGAAGAGGCATCGCCTTCAATCAGGTGCTTTCGGTGAAGCCACACGTGTACGTGAACAGAAATCACCCCGTGGCAGGACGCAGCGTAATCGCATTTGACGAGCTGAAGGAGTACCCCTACGTTTCATACGAGCAGGGTGAGCATAACAATTCATTTTTCACCGAGGAGCTGGCAAATATCTCTGCAGATAAGCAGATAGAGATCAGTGACAGAGCGAGCCTTATGAATTGTCTTCTCGGCACAGACAGCTACACCGTCGGCACGGGCATAATGCCGTCGCTTCTCAATGAGGGCAGGATAGTGAGCATCCCCTTTGAAAGCGGCAACAGCTACTTGATCGGATATATCCTCCGCTCCGATAAAAACGTTTCCGAGCTTGCGGAAAAGTTTATCGAGCTTTTGAAGGAAACAGTCGCCGGCTGAAAAACCGAATATATCAAATCCCCCGCAGGAAAGACCTGCGGGGGATTTTTTTATGGTGAAATTATAAAAACCGGTGACCGCCAACGAGAATAATGGTAGTATATAGATGAAAGGGAACAGTGAAGGAGGATGTGACCGTGGACGATAAAAGAATCATCGACTTATACTGGAAGCGCGACGAAACGGCGCTTTCGGAAACGAAAATCAAATACGGCACCTATTGCCGAAACGTGGCTTATAATATCCTCCGTTCGACCGAAGATACAGATGAGTGCGAAAACGATACTTATCTTGCCGCCTGGAGTGCCATCCCGCCTGCACGGCCCGATCCTCTCCGCGCCTTTCTCGGTCGGATAACGCGGAATATAGCCGTGAAAAGGCTGAGAGCACAAGGTGCCCTGAAGCGCGGCGGCGGAGACGTGCTGCTTCCGTTTGAGGAGCTTTCCGAATGTGTGCCCGACGGTGAGGGAATGGAGAGCATCATTGATAAAAGAGAGCTGGCAGCGACGATAGATGCCTTTCTTCTTTCTCTGCGGCCTGCAGACCGCAAGGCGTTTGTCATGCGGTACTGGTATTCAAACGACGTGAAGGATATCGCAAAAGCGCTTCACAGCGGCGAGAGCCGTGTGAAAATGATGCTGAAGCGCACGAGAGAAAAGCTGCGTGCGTATCTTGCGGAAAGGGGGATCATTATATGAAAAACGAGCTTTTCCTTTTTGATGCCATCGGTTTGATAAACGATAGCTTCATCGAAGAAGCGGCACCAACCTCAAAAACCAAAAAAGCCACCGAGTTCTGGTCTAGATGGGGCGCTGCCGCCGCGTGCCTTCTGATGCTTGCGCTTATCAACGTAGTCTTTATTTATTTCTACAAATGGGACGGTAACCCCTCCGACACGAAAGATCCTGCCGCCACAGATACCGACACGGACTTCGACTGGCGCGACCAGGTTTATGAGCCTGAGCTGAAATACGAAATATATGCGTATAATAATCCCACAGTATACGCGAGGATCCATTGGATCAGCCCTGAGGCTGAAAAAGCCGTGGTGAAGGAATCTCTTGAATATTACCGTCCGAAAGCGTTTATTTACTCACAAATGACAGATAAATATCCCTTTGTGAAGTATTTTCTTAAATCAAGAATGCCCGGGACCAAAATATTATACACCCCCATGAAGGAGATGTCCGAATCCGATAAGATCAAAACCGTCACGTTCATGGGCGAGACCTATGACGTTACGTATCTCTACGCCAAAAAGATCGGAAGAAATGAAGGGGATGCTTCTCCGTACGATTCGTACGCTGCATATATCTATCAAACAGATGATGGCAGAAAGGAATTCTACGTGCGCCCCGACGGTGTTGTAACGGGGTATAAAGACATTGTAAACTGGAAATCTCCCGAATATGATGTTGAAACGGGAAAGAGCATCGCCGCACAGCTGCTCTATGATATCCTCGGTGACGCTTCGTATGATTATGAGCTTAAGTATTATTCAGCTACCACATCATCAAACAGCCATTATGCCGAGTTTTACAGAATTATCGATGGTATAAAGACTGAGGAATGTATATATATGAATATCGTCGGAAACGGAGTTTTGGCTGAATTCGGTGCAGAGGATCTCGGCCGATTTGAAAAGTACGAAAACCTTATCGATTCCGAAACGGTTGATAAATATATGACGTATCTGAGAGACAGGCTTGAATCTCTCGGTATAAGCCTGGGGAGAATAGTGGAAGAAGGGAAAATCGTCAGTGACGATATCAGAGGGCCGGTTTTAGCTGAATACGGTAACGAGCTTTTTATCACGTGTATGATGGAACCTGCCCAGGGAATAGATATGGGCGACGAGATCTCCACAATGATCTGGAACGGCACTGACTTCTTTATTAAGGTCAATAGGGAAGATTACGCAGACGTGAAGGTGCCCGCGGTCGAGGACGACACGGTAAAGGAATCGATAACCGTCACAGATGCCGAGATCGTTGCGTTTACCGAACCTTGTCTGCACGTAACCATCGACCCGGAAACCGGGGAAAGAATACCTGACCCCACTATAAACACGCTTTATCCCGACGATTTCCTGAAGGGAGATCTGTATATGAGCTATTATCTGTCATACAGGCTTTCTATGATTCGTTGCGACAAGGCATTGGATAAGAATGTCGCCGAAAAGAAAGAGAATATAACGTTTTGCGGTGACACGTATAAGGTGGTGTACAGCGCAAGCTATGGCTATCGCGGCACTGCAGATGAGGCTTATGAAAGCTCGGTATACGATTTCTATGATGAATATGCTGTCCACTCGGGCGGAATGATGCGGTTGCGCTCTGACGGCGTCATAGTGATGCTGACGACAGGCACAGATATGGCAAAATGCAGCTTCAATGCAAAGGAGGGGCGGGAGATAGCGGACGGCCATCTTTCGTCGATACTTGGCACAAAGGCTATAGAATATGAGCTGATATCGGAAAGCCATACCGACAGCCTCTATAGCGCGTATTACAGCTATACTATCGACGGCGTTCATACCATGGACGTTGTCAATATAATCATCACAGGTGAGGGCGAGCTTTACGAATACAGCGCTTACGACCTTGGCCGCTTTGCGGAGTATAAGGGGACGGTAACGAAAGAGCGTGTGGATGCATATATGAGCTACGCCAGGGAAAAGCTCGATGCATTGGGGCTCCCGGGCAGTGAGCTCAGCGCGCCTATGGTGGGCGAATACAGCGGCGAGCTTTACGTCATCACCGGTCTTGACGAATTGTTGGGGCGCGAAATAAAGACCCATTTCCATATCAGGATAGAAAAATAAAAAAAGATCGCGGAGGCGAAAGCCTCCGCGATTTTTTTTACTTGATTTCGACGTTTACTTTTTTGCCGGCGGTGTTTGCCGCAGCCTTCATAACGGAGCGGATCGCTTTCGCGATTCTTCCGTGGCGTCCGATCACCATACCCATGTCGGACTCGGCTACCGTGAGCGTCAGATTAACGGTATTGTCGTTCTCCTGTTCCGTTACCGAAACTTCATCGGGGTGGTCGACAATAGCTTTTGCAATATTAGATAAAACTTTGGAAAGTTCAATCATTTCATTTGCACCTCGATTCGTCCCGGCATCTCGAGAGAATCAGTCCTTTCTTAGATTTTGTGAAGAAAAGCCTCACTCGATGATACCGCTCTTCTTGAGAAGCGCCTTAACAGTGTCGGTAGGCTGTGCGCCGTTCTTGATCCACTTCTGTGCCTTTTCAGCATCAACCTTAATGGTAGAGGGTTCGGTTCTGGGGTTGTAGAAACCGATCTCTTCGATGAATCTACCGTCGCGAGGGAAGCGGGAATCTGCTACTACGATACGGTAAGTGGGCTGCTTTTTAGCGCCGGTGCGCTTAAGTCTCATTTTAACTGCCATGTTTTCCTCCGAAAAATGTAAATAAAAAATTTTTTTAATCTATATAAACCCCGGGCTTAGAAGCCGAATGGGAGTTTACCTTTTTTGCCGGCACGGCGCATCATTCGTGATGCTTCCTTGCTCGTCATTTGCTTCATCATCTTCTTCATAGCCTCAAACTGCTTGAGAAGACGGTTCAGGTCTTCGACCTTGGTTCCGCTGCCTGCGCAAATTCTCTTTTTGCGGGAAGCGTTTATGATCTCGGGACGGCGGCGCTCAGCCTCCGTCATAGAAAGGATCATCGCCTCTGTGTGAGCGAGTGCCTTTTCGTCTATCTTTGCATCCTTCAGCTGAGACTGGTTCATGCCAGGTATCATGCCGAGGAGGGATTCGATAGAGCCCATACCCTTGATCTGATTAAGCTGCTCAAGATAATCGGAAAGGGTAAAGGTGGAGTCGCGCATCTTCTTTTCAAGCTCAGCCGCCTGCTTTTCGTCAAACTGCTGCTGTGCCTTTTCGATAAGGGTGAGAACGTCGCCCATACCGAGGATGCGCTGTGCCATTCTGTCCGGATGGAAGGGCTCGATAAGGTCGAGCTTTTCGCCGGTGCCGATGAACTTGATGGGCTTGCCTGTGATGTGGCGAACGGAAAGCGCCGCACCGCCTCTTGTGTCACCGTCGAGCTTCGTGAGAATGACGCCGGTGATGTCGAGAAGATCGTTGAAGGACTTTGCAACGTTAACAGCGTCCTGACCCGTCATAGAGTCAACAACGAGAAGTATCTCGGCGGGATTTGCGATCTCCTTGATCTGACGGAGCTCCTCCATCAGCTCTTCATCTATGTGAAGACGGCCTGCCGTGTCGAGGAAGAGCATATCATTTCCGTGGCGCTGTGCCTCCAGAAGTGCCTGCCTTGCGATCTCAACGGGAGAAACGCCGTCGCCCATGCTGAAAACGGGAACGTCTATCTGCTCACCCAGCACCTGCAGCTGCTTGATAGCTGCGGGACGGTAAACGTCGCAGGCTGCGAGCAGGGGACGCTTGCCCTCACGCTTTTTGTACATGGCTGCCAGCTTTGCGCAGTGAGTTGTCTTACCTGCGCCCTGAAGACCGCACACCATGATAACTGTGGGGGGCTTAGACGATATATTGAGCTTTGCAACGGAGCCGCCCATGATAGAGGTGAGCTCTTCGTTGACGATTTTGACGATCTGCTGTGCGGGTACGAGGGATTCAAGCACCTCGGCACCGACAGCACGTTCGGTGACCGACGCTACGAAATCCTTAACGACCTTATAGTTTACGTCTGCTTCGAGAAGCGCAAGCTTGACCTCGCGCATACCCTCTTTTACGTCCGCAGCCGTGAGCTTACCCTTGTTTCTGAACTTGGAAAGGGCGCCCGAAAGCTTGTCGGAAAGGTTTGAAAACATCGACATCGGTTATATCCTATCGTTCTTGTGAGCGGATCAGATGTCCGCTATTCTTGCGATCCTGTCCGAGATGGCAAGGATCTTATCGGAAGCGTTACATCCGTCAGCCTCACATGAAACAGCGCGGAGCTGAGAAACGATATCCTCTATCTCCTTTTTCAGCGCTGCCTGTGATGAAGCAATGCCGAGGGCTGATTCCAGCTCGGAAAGCTGAGCCTCGCCTCGCTTGATGGCATCGCGGACACCCTGACGGGAAATACCCATCTCATCTGCGATCTCCGCAAGAGAAAGGTCGTCGTTATAATAAAAACTCAAAGCATCCCTCTGGCGCTCGGGAAGAAGCGCACCGTAATAATCGAGAAGAGTGCTGAATGCAAGGTTCTTTTCAAACATATTCCGCCTCACATTAGGGTGTAAAGTAAAACGCTTTACATAGTATAGCAACATCGCCCCGTTTTGTCAAGAGGTAAAATGAAAAAAATTTAATATATTTTCGGAGTTTT
>JAZMZX010000051.1:0-26938 GCA_045586225.1 Eubacteriales bacterium | reverse complement strand
CTCCTTGGCTCACAGAACGACATGGCTACGATCCGACTTTTCTTTTTATTGTGAAGACGTCCTGCCGTATCAACGATAAGAACGTCTGCGCCGCGCTTCTTTGCGGCTGCTGCAGCATCGAATACGACGGCTGCAGGGTCTCCGCCCTCGCTCTGGCGGATAAGGGTGGCGCCTGAGCGCTCACACCACACGGCAAGCTGATCGATGGCAGCGGCGCGGAAGGTATCTGCAGCCGCGACCACAACGCTTTTGCCCTCTCGGATGAGGCTTGCGGAGATCTTGCCGATGGAGGTGGTTTTACCAACGCCGTTTACACCGATAACAAGCACAACGGCGGGCTTCTTTTCAAGGTCAAGAGGCGCGCCCTCGCCTATCATTCCGGAAATGATCTCACGGAGAGCAGCCTTCGCTTCCGTTGCCTCGGTGAGTCTTTCCGCCTTGATGCGTGAACGGAGCTGATCGAGGATATCCATTGTGGTATCAACGCCAACGTCGGCGGTGATAAGGGTCTCCTCAAGCTCGTCCAGCATGTCCTCGTCTATTTTCACGAAGCTCTGCATAACCGAATCGATACGTCCCATAAGGGCGTTCTTGGTCTTCTGCATGCTTCCCTTCAGTTTTTCAAAAAATCCCATGATGTATACCTCCGGGTTAAATTGCTGCTTTTCTTATCAGTTTGCTCCGTCGGATGCGTATCTCGCCTTTGTTTCCATATCGTCGGTATCAAGGGTGAGCACGCGGGAGATACCGTGCTTCGGCATTGTGATTCCGTAAAGAGAATCTGCCGTTTCCATAGTTCCGCGCCTGTGTGTGACGATAACGAACTGCATATCATCGGAATATCTTTTGATATAGTTCGCAAATCTGTCCACGTTCACCTCGTCGAGAGCGGATTCGATCTCGTCGAAGATGCAGAAGGGCGTGGGGTTAACGTGTATCATTGCGAAAAGGAGCGCGATGGCAACGAAGGACTGCTCGCCGCCGGAAAGAAGCGAAAGATTCTTTATAACCTTTCCGGGAGGCGCCGCCTTTATCTCAATGCCGCTTCCCAGCACGTCGGTTGGGTCGGAGAGATAAAGCTCTGCGTTACCGCCGCCGAAAAGCTCGCGGAACACCTCGCCGAAGCGGGTGTTGATGCGTGCGAATGCATCGGAGAAGCTTCTCTCCATATCGCGGTTGAGATCGTTGATGATGGCGGTAAGGTCGTCCTTAGCCTTGCGGAGGTCCTCCATCTGACGGGAGAGATACTCGTATCTCTCGCTGACCTCTTTATATTCCTCAATGGCATTTACGTTAACGGAGCCGAGAGCGCGAAGCTTATTTCTGCATTCGATGAGAGTTTTGTGGATCTCTGCGCGGTTTTCCTCGGTGACCTCGGTAACGTCTGCCTCCATTGCTGCCGAGAAGGTGAGCTCGTATTCGTCCCAAAGATGGGAAACAAGCTTATCTATTTCTGCGGCAAGATTTATCTTGCGCTGCTCGTTTTTATAATGAACGTGAACGATTTTTTCCTTTTCGTCCGATTTTTCACGGATCCTGCGGCGCAGCTCCACCTGGCGCTGCTCGAATTCAAGCCCGCCGGATTCAAGCTTGGAGCGCTCCTCCTCAACTATCGCGAGGCTTCTGTCGGCCTCTTTGAAAAGCCTTCTGTTTTCAGCCTGCTTTGTCTCGGAATCGGCAATTCCGTCGGAAAGCGCCTGCATACGAAGCTCGTAATCATTCTTCTGCTCGGTGAGCTCGGTGAGTCTGCGTTCCTTTTCCTCGCCGATAAGCTTTGTATTCTCGATTTTGTCCTCTGCCCTTGCGATAGCAAGCATCGCTTCGGAAAGGAGAGCGGCTTTTTCGTTTTTATCGTCCTCGGCGCCGTGGCGCAGAACGTCCATTTCTTCTCTTTCGGACTTCACCTGCATGGCGAGGGCTTCAGCCTCGGCAAGCTTCCCCGTCATTTCGAAAAGGTCCGTTTCGTATCTGGACTTCTGCTCACATCTTGTGTCGTAATCGGCCTTGAGCTGAGAAATAAGGGTCTCCGTGGCGGAAAGCCTTGCGGTGTAGGTGTCTCTTGACGACATGGCGGCGCGCATCATTGCGTCCATCATATCGCGGCGGTTCAGCTCGCCTGCGCGTGATGCCGAAGCAGACGCGCGCTTTTCGGCGGCCTTTTCGATCTTAACGTCCAGCCCTGCGATCTCCCGACCGCGAAGGGATCTTTCGGCACGAAGTGCCTTGATCTCGCCCGCTCTTGTGAGCATACCGCTGTCGCGCTTTGCGGAGCCGCCCGTGAAGGAGCCGCCCGCGTTTATCTGCTGACCGTCAAGGGTGACGGCACGGATCTTATATCCCGATGCTTTTGCAGCTGCAGCAGCATTGTCGAGATCGTCAAAAACGCAGATACGCGAAAGGAGATACTTTATAACCTCCGCGTACCTGGGCTCGTATTCAACAAGCTCGGACGCGATGCCCACGTAGCCGCGGCGGCTTGCCGCCTCTCTTACCTCTCTGCCCGCATCCTGCGCTCTGATGGCGGTGAGAGGATAGAAGGTGCTGCGTCCCGCGCCTGCCGCCTTCAGGCAGGCGATGGCAGACTTTGCCGTTTCCTCATCGGAAACGACGATATTCTGCAGGCTTGCACCGAGAGCCGTCTCAATAGCGGTGACGTATTCGTTTTTCACGGAGATAAGATGGGAAACGGGGCCGTGAACGGTGCCCTTTATGCGTCCCCCTGCAGCGGCATCCATAACGTACTTAACGCTCTTGGAATAGCCCTCGAAATTCTCCTCCAGGCGCACGAGAGCGTCGATACGTCTGTCGAGGGATTCCGCATTTGCCATGGCGGTGCTGCGACTGCCTCTGAGCTCTTCAAGCTCAGCTTCAAGCTTTTCGATGGCTTCGTTTGCCTCTGCTATAAGCGCATCGGCCTTTTCGATTCCCTCTTTATAGTCGTTTACGGTGGCGTCCTCTGCCTCGGCATTCTTTTTATGCTCCCCGGCAATGGCCTCGTATTTTGCGATCTCGTCGAAAACGGAATCGTTCTTTTCGTCGTCGCTCTTTATGGAATCGCGAAGCACGTTAAGGCGCACGCGATAGTCCAGCACGGTTTCCTCGTGGCTCTTCTGACGTGCAAAAAGCTCGTCAAGGCGGCGATTGAGCTCACCAAGCCTTGCTTCTGCTCCGTCAAGAGCCGCCTTCTTTTCACCGAGCGCGGCTGTGAGTGCCGAAAGCTCTGCCTCAAAGGCCTTTATCTTTTCTCCGTTTTCCGCCTGCTCGTCGCCTGCGGCATCGATGAGAAGCTTGGTTTTTTCAATATTTTCCTTGCATTCCTCGATCTGAATGCGGCTTCTTGCGGTATCTGCCTCCATAGCGCGGAATTCGCTTTCAAGGCGGGACCTTTCGTTTGTAAGCTCGCGGATGCGGTTGTATGCCCGCTCGGAGGAAAGCTTGTTATTCTGCGTTGCCTCGGAAAGGCGCTCGCTCTGGGTCTCAAGGCCCTGCACGGTATCCTCGATCATTTCAAGCTCGTGGGTGGAGAGGATGAAATCGTTCTCTGCTGTTTTCAGCTCCTCGCGCACACGTCTGCTGTCGTACACCGTCATTGCAATGTCGGCGTGGCGCTTGCGCTCGTAAAGATCCAGATACTTTTTCGCCTTTTCCGCTTCCTTTTCGAGAGGACCCACACGTCCCTCGATCTCGGAAAGGATATCGTTTACGCGAAGCATATTATCTTCCGATGCGGCGAGCTGACGCTCAGCCTCGTGGCGCTTATGCCTGTACTTGGAGATACCGGCAGCCTCCTCGAAAACGGTACGTCTGTCCTCGCTCTTACGGGAAAGGATCTCGGAGATCTTACCCTGACCGACGATGGAATAGCCCTCACGGCCTATACCCGTGTTCATAAAGAGCTCGTGTATATCGCGGAGCCTGCAGGCTCTGCGGTTTATGAAATATTCGCTTTCGCCTGCCTTATAATAGCGGCGGGTAACGGTGACCTCATCGTAGGGCACGTTGAGCTTGCTTCCGTTATCGGTGTTTTCAAAGGTAACGGAGACCTCGGCATAGCCCATGGGGTTGCGTCCGTCAGCACCTGCGAAAACAACGTCCTCCATCTTGGTGCCGCGGATATTCTTGCTGGATATCTCGCCAAGCACCCAGCGCATAGCGTCGGTGATATTGGACTTACCGCTTCCGTTGGGACCGACGATAACGGTGGAGCCGTGATGGAATTCTATTTTCGTTTTATCGGGGAACGATTTGAACCCCTGCATTTCAAGTGATTTTAAGTACACTTTCTTCTCCTAAAACTGTTCTTGACTTTATTCCGTCGGCAGCACGCGGACCATATATCCCGAAAGGCTCGCGTCCTCACGGAAGCGGATATTGCGTACGCCGTATTTTTCTTTTATCAATTCTGCATTTCTGCGTTTTTGCCCCACCGCCTTGGAAACTGCTCCGGGGGGCACGAGCACTGTGACGTTTCCCGCAGCGCCGACCGCGGAGATCATTTCGCATATGTTTTCAAAAAACACTCTCGATGCTGCAAGCTCGCCCATAGCTGCGTGGTTGGGACCTGCCACGTAACGGGATGAATGAAGGTTTTCCGACTCGCAAAGCCCCACGCGAAGCACCTTCACGCCGTGGCTTTCGAATATTCGGAGCACACCCGCCGTCCTTACGGCGGCCTCCTCGACAGTCAGGGGCGCATAGACGCCCGCGCCCGTCATTTTATGGAGCATGGTGTCTGCGAAAACAAGGGTGGGATAAACTCTCGCCTCGCTGCAGCCCATGCGGCAGATCGCACGCGCGCACTCTGCCTCATCCTCGGCGGTTGATTCGGGAAGCCCCACCATCATTTGCCCGCCAACGGTGAAGCCCGCCTCTGTGAGAAGACGGCAGGCACGCTCAGTATCCTCGGGGCTGTGTCCGCGGGCGCAGGCATACAGCACTTTCTCCGACATGCTCTGCACTCCCAGCTCAACAGTTTTCATGGAATAACGCGAAAGGACGGAAACGATATCTTCGTTAATATAGTCCGGTCGCGTTGAGCAGCGCATGCGGGATACCTTCCCCGCCCTCACATATGACTCGGCAACGTCGAGCAGATACACCATAAGTCCGCGGTCGATCCCCGTGAAGGAGCCGCCGAAAAACGCGATCTCGCAATCGTCGCCCTCTTTAACGGTGGAAAGAGCCTCGTTTATAATATCGCGGACAGATTCGGGATGAAACTCCTCCGTGCCCGAAATGATCCTTTGATTGCAGAAAACACAATCGTGAGGGCACCCCAGATGAGGTATGAACACGGGGATATTTACGTGCCTCATTTATCGTTCACGCCGAAAAGCTTCAGCGCTTCCTTTGCGGCAGACTGCTCCGCCGATCGCTTGGAGCGGCCTGTGCCGCGGCCGATAACGTTGCTGTTCAGCCGCGCTTCAACGTCAAAGAGCTTTTCGTGGTCGGGGCCGGATTCACCCACCACCACGTACTGAAGCACCTCTCCGTCCACCTGCTGGATCACCTGCTGAAGAAGCGTTTTGTAATCGAAATAGTCGGTGCGGTCGCTGATCCTTTCAAGCTCCTTTATAACGTAGGGCAGAATAAATCCTGCCACCTGTGCCTTTCCGTCGCAGCCGATTGCCTCAGCATCGATATAAACGGCTGCGATAAGCGCCTCAACGGCATCGGAAATGATAGATTTGCGGTGGCGGCCGTTAGTCCTCTCCTCGCCTCTGCCCAGGTAAAGGAAATTTCCGAGGCCAAGCGCCTCTGCGTAATCGGCCAGTGCAGACTCGCACACGAGGGCGGAGCGAATTCTCGTAAGCTCGCCCTCCTGCTTGCTTTTGTAGTTGCCGAACAGATACTCGCTAACGACGAGCGACAAAACGGAGTCGCCGAAGAATTCAAGGCGCTCGTTGCACTCAACGCTTTTATCTCTGTTCTCGTTTGCATATGAGGAGTGCGTTACCGCACGGAGCGCAAGGGCGCGGTCCGTGAATTTGTATCCGATCTTTTCCTCGAGTAATTCAATTTCGTAAGGGTACATATAACTTCAGCTCCTCAAATGGTTTTAGCCCTTATGGGCTATCAAAGGCTGAGCTTTTTGAGCTCTCTTTCCATCGTGCCGACAACGTCCTTCTCAACGCAGGAGACTGCCTGACGAACGGCATTGTAAATTGCTTTTGCATCAGAGCTGCCGTGTGCCTTTATAACGGGGCTCTTAAGTCCGATAAGCGGCGCGCCGCCGTGCTCGGAGGAATCGAAGCTCTTCTTAAGCTTCGAGATGTGGGGCTTAACGAAAAGTGCTGAGAACTTTGTGAGCACGTTGGTCATATAAAGGCCCTTCAGGGTCTTCATCATGAAGCTTCCCATGCCCTCGGTGAGCTTAAGTGCGATATTTCCCGTGAAGCCGTCGCACACGAGCACGTCGCACACGCCGTTCGGGATATCGCGGGCTTCAACGTTACCGATAAAGTTAAGACCCGAATTCTTCAGGAGCTGATGCCCCTTCACGTAGAGCTCGGTGCCCTTTGTTTCCTCGGCTCCGTTGTTGAGAAGACCCACTCTCGGATTCTCGCATCCCATAACCGAGTTCATATATACGGTGCCAAGCACTGCCCAGTGGAGGAAGAAATCCTCGGTTACCTGGGTATTTGCACCGGAATCGAGCAAAAGTGTGGGCGTGGGGAACGGCATAAGCGCCGCGATGCAGGAGCGCTTGACGCCTGCTATCCTGCCAACGAAAACGGAGCTTGCAAGGTGCAGAGCGCCGGTGCTTCCCGCAGAAAGGAAAGCATCGCCCACCTCTCCGTAGCCGTTGTCGGGCTTCAGAAGCTTAAGACCGATACTCATTGAGCAATCGTTTTTGCTCTTTACGGCATAAACGGGAGATTCGTCCATGCCAATGGTGACGGAGGTATGTACGATGTCGATACCGTCAAGGCTCGCGCCTGTTTCCTTTGCAGCGTTAAGGATGGCATCCTTATCACCGACGAGGGTGAGCTTCACCCTGTCACCGAATTCCGCTTTTGCGCGGCACGCACCCGCTACGGGAGCGAAGGGCGCGTTATCGCCGCCCATTGCGTCAATGATTATTCTCATTTATTTTCTCCATTCTGCCGCCAAGGGCGGCTCAGGTATATTCCGGATACCGTGAAGACTCATTTCGCGATCATCCGAAGCCGACGGCATTTATTCGCAGCTTCCGAGTATCTCTGCCAGCGTCTCAAGCGCGCGGCGGGAGTATTCCTCATTTCTCACTCGCTTGCCACCCTTGACCTTGTAGCCGAGTGGCGGAACTATGCCGTAATTTGCGTTCATAGGCTGAAAATTCTTCGAAACGGAGCCCTTTGCAACGAAATTTGCCATTGCCCCCGTCATCGTTTCCGGAGGAAGCACGAAGGGCTCCTCGCCGAGAGCTCTTCTCGCCGCGTTTATGCCTGCGTAAAGCCCGGATGCGGCAGATTCAACGTAGCCTTCAACGCCCGTGATCTGACCCGCAAAGAAGATATTCGGACGGGACTTCATGGAATAGTCCGCCGCAAGGGTGCCGGGGGAATCGAGATAGGTGTTTCTGTGCATCACGCCGTAGCGGAGAAATTCCGCATTTTCAAGGCCGGGGATCATGGAAAACACGCGCTTCTGCTCGGGAAACGCAAGATGCGTCTGGAATCCCACGAGATTATACATGGTGCCCTCCGTGTTTTCACGGCGAAGCTGGATAACGGCGTAGGGCTCGTGTCCCGTTTTGGGGTCGGGGAGGCCAACCGGCTTCAGGGGGCCGAAGCAGAGTGTTTCCCGTCCGCGTGAGGCCATCACCTCAACGGGCATACAGCCCTCGAAAACGGTAATATTCTCGCCCTCCTCAAAATCGTGAAGATCTGCGGTCCTTGCGGTGATGAGAGCCTCGTAGAAGGCTGTGTATTCCTCCTCCGTCATGGGGCAGTTAAGGTAGTCCGTAGGCTCGCCCTTGCCGTATCTGGAGGCAAAATACGCTTTATCATAGTCGATGCTTTCCGCCGACACGATAGGTGCCGCCGCATCGAAAAAGTGAAGTCCGCCGATGCCAAGCTCATCTCTGATGTAATCCGAAAGAGCATCCGAGGTGAGAGGTCCCGTTGCCACAACGGTGACGGTGTCGCCGTCGAGGGAGGTTATCTCCTCCCCGACGACCTTAATATTCGGGTGATTTTTTATCTTTTCCGTTACGTATTCGGAAAATCTGTGTCTGTCGACAGCGAGAGCCGAGCCGGCAGGCACGCGGGTAGCCTCAGCCGCCTCCATTATAAGGGAGCCCATCATACGCATTTCCGCCTTCAGAAGCCCCACCGCGTTTGTCACGTCGTCGCTTCTGAGGGAATTGCTGCACACAAGCTCGGCATATCCGTCGCTTTTGTGGGCGGGGGATTTCTTGTTGGGCTTCATTTCATAAAGGGTGACCGAAACGCCTCTTTCGGCTGCCTGCCAGGCAGCCTCACAGCCGGCAAGACCGGCACCGATTATTCTGATCTCACTCATTTGTATTTTCCTTATTTTCGGGTGTGAATTCCCTCTTGTAGCCGCACTTTTCCGTCTTGCAGACGAGAAGATTCTTGCCCTTCTTTTCAAAGAGCATGCCGCCGCAGTCGGGGCACTTTTCGGGCGAGGGCTTATCCCAGGAGGAGAAATCGCACTCGGGATACTTAACGCAGCTGTAAAATACAGACTTATTACGTCCCCACTTGGTGAGCACGTCGGAGCCGCACTTGGGGCACTTCACGTCGATGACCTGACCGTAAGGACGCGTGTACTTGCATTCGGGGTACTTGGAGCAAGCGTAGAAGTTGCCGTAGCGGCCGTGGCGGATGACCATATCGGCACCGCACTCCTCGCAGACGAAATCCACCTTTTCGGCGGGCTTTTCCTGCTTTTCGGGCTCGGGAGTCTTATTAAGGGGCTTTGTATTCTTACATTCGGGATAGTTGGGGCATGCGGCGAATTTGCCGTAGCGGCCACTCTTGACCACCATGGTGGCGCCGCACTTTTCGCATATGATATCCGTTTCCTCTGCGGGAAGCTCAAGACGGGTGGCAGTTGCCGTTGCCGCTTCAAGCTCCTTTGCGAAATTAACGTAGAAGCTGTCGAGTACCTCCGTCATGGAGATGTCGCCCTCCTCAACGCTGTCCAGGCGGTCCTCCATGGTTGCGGTAAACTTATAGTCAACGATATCGGGGAAGCTTTCCTTCATGAGCTTGGTGGTCGTCTCACCGAGAACGGTGGGCTTAAGGGACTTACCCTCGCGGACGATATACTCACGGGAGGAAATGGTGGGCACGATGAGAAGGTACGTGCTGGGACGTCCGATGCCAAGCTCCTCAAGGAACTTAATGAGAGAGGCTTCGGTATATCTCATGGGCGGCTCGGTAAAATGCTGCTCAGGGAGAGTGCTGCAGAGGGGGAGCATTTCACCCTCGTTGATCTCGGGAAGCATCTTGCCGTCCTTATCGTCTCCGCCCTTTTCGTCGTCGGTGGATTCCTCGTAAACAGCCAAAAATCCGGGGAACTTAACTGTGCTTCCGGAGGAATGGAACACGTAGCCGCCTGCGGTGAGGGTGGCGTTTACGGTGCTGATCTCAGCTGCCGCCATCTGGCTTGCAACGTATCTGTTCCAAATGAGCTTGTAGAGCCTGTACTGGTCAACGGAAAGATGCTTTCTGATCTTTGCGGGCTCAAGATTCACGTTAACGGGGCGAACGGCCTCGTGAGCGTCCTGTGCATTGGACTTTGCCTTGAAGATCCTTGCCTCATCGGGAGCGTACTTGCCGCCGAACTTACTGCGGATATAATCGAGGGTGGCTCCCTGCACCTCCGTGGAGATGCGGACGGAGTCCGTTCTCATATAGGTGATAAGACCCTGAACGCCGCCGTTTTCGGAGCCGATGTCGATACCTTCATAAAGCTCCTGAGCGGCACGCATAGTGCGACCGGACTGGAAATTAAGCTTTCTGGAGGCCTCCTGCTGAAGGGTGGATGTGGTGAAGGGGGGCGCAGGCTGGCGCATCTTAACGGCGTGCTTGCATTCCGTCACAAGGAACTGCTTGCCGGAAACCGCAGAAACCACACGGGATGCATCTTCCTCGCAGTCGAGGGGCAGCTTTCCGTTCTCATCACCGTAAAAATTCGAAATGAGCTTTTCTCCGCGAGGAGTTTCAAGCTCTGCGGAAATGGTCCAGTATTCCTTGGGAATGAAGGATCTGATCTCCTCTTCCCTGTCGACGATAACTCTCGTTGCAACAGACTGAACGCGGCCTGCGGAAAGTCCGCTTCTGACCGTGGTCCAGAGGTAGGGGCTGAGCTTATAGCCCACGATACGGTCCAGTATCCTTCTTGCCTGCTGAGCGTCAACAAGGCCCATATCTATGCGTCTCGGGTGCTTGATAGCATCCTTAACGGCAGTTTTGGTTACTTCGTTAAAGGTGATTCGGTGGCTTTCGTCAAGGGGAATGCCGAGAGCAACGGAAAGGTGCCACGCGATAGCCTCTCCTTCTCGGTCAGGGTCCGTTGCGATGTATATTTTATCGGCATTTTTTGCTTCTTTTTTCAGTTCCTTGATAAGATCGCCCTTGCCGCGGATATTGATATACTTAGGCTTATAGCCATCCTCGATATCGACGCCCAGCGTGCTCTTGGGAAGGTCTCTGACGTGTCCCTTGGATGCAACGACGCGATAGTTGCGTCCGAGATAGCCTTCAACCGTTGCCGCCTTCGTGGGCGACTCCATAATGATCAGATTTGTTGCCATAGGTTTCCTTCTTGATTTATCTTGATTTTCTATAGATTTCAGTTTTTGTTTCTGACGTATCTGCCGCCCGGGACGGAGGATACGTAGCCGAGTATCTCAAGCACCGTCAGCGAGCTCATAATGTCTGCGGCGGAGAATCCCTTTTCCATCAGCTCGTCGGGAGTGACCTCGCCATTTCCCATTGCATCCAGAAGTGCCTTTTCCGCATCTGTCACGGGCACTTCAATCGGCTTAAGCTCCGCTTTCAGAGGAGGCGCCGCCTTTTCCGCTTCTCTTTGCTCGGCAAAGGAATAGGAGGGATCGCCTTCCCCGCGCTTCCTTGACGACGCCGACTTCAGATCGCTTTTATATGTCTTCGTCTCCGCCTTCTTTGCGCGCTTTTCCTCCTGCAGCATAAGCTTTCCGGCCTTTTCCTCGGCCTTTGCCTCAGCCTTTGCCGCCTTTTCGTCGTCTTTGCCGACCTTTGCCGGAGCTGCAGCCTTTGAAGCTATCCTGCGAAGCCTTGCGGAATTCTGTCCGCGCTCGGCGGTGAGAGTCTTCTCTGCTCTTTCCGCTGCCGCAACAAATATTTTGTGAGGATAAATGAACTCGTACGTCTCAATAACGTCAGTTGATGAAGTAACAACGCGTGCGCCGCCTCTGATGAGTGCATTGCAGCCCTCGCTGTTTTTGTTTCCTATCTCGCCGGGAACGGCGTAGATATCGCGGCCCTGATAGAGAGCCGTTTTCGCCGTTATCAGCGCGCCCGAGCCGACGGGAGCCTCAACGACGACGGTGCCCTGAGAAAGGCCCGATATTATTCTGTTTCTTACGGGGAAATGATGTCCCTCGGGACGCTCTCCCGGAGGGTATTCCGTGATGATCATTCCGTTTCTGCATATGTGCTCCGAGAGCGTTCTGTGCTGGGACGGATATATAACGTCTATGCCGCTGCCGAGAACAGCAACGGTGGGTCTTCCTGCATCGATAGCTCCGTTTGCGGCCATTGCATCGCAGCCCAGCGCCATACCGGAAACGATCACGGCACCGCCGGCCGCCATTGCATAGGAAAGCTTATAGGCCTGCGTTTCGCCGTATTCCGACATGGAGCGCGTGCCGACAACGGCAATGCACACCTCGTCGTTAAGATCCATGAACCTTCCCTTGTAGTAAAGGACCACGGGCGGATCTATAAGAGTTTTAAGGCGCTTGGGATACGCCTTATCGCCGTAGGTGAGAACGCCCCAATGGCGCTTGATGCACATAGAAAGTATCCTTTCGGCACGGGTGATATCCTTGTTTGCCAGTGCGTCGGCAGTTGCCTCGCCGATGCCCGTGATCGAAAGAAATCGCTCCTTCGGCGCCTCGTATATCTCGCGGAGAGTATCGAAGGATTCAAAAAGCTTATTATACGCATTGCTTCCCGGCCCGCAGGCAAGCGAAAGCCATATCCAGATAAGTCTGTCCGACATGGGATTTTCCCCTTTCATCGATTTTTACCGAAGCTGTCTGTACACCTCGTAAAGAATAACGGCGGCGGCAGATGCCGCATTAAGCGACTCCTGATTCTCCACCATGGGAATATAAAGGTCCACATCCGCCTCCGAAAGCACCGCATCGGAAATGCCGTGCCCTTCGTTGCCTATAACGATAACGTCGTCCTCCCGGAATGTGAAATCGAAAAGAGACTTTGCATCGGCAGAGGGGACCGTGGCGATCACGCGGCGTCCTTTTGCAACAAGACCGCGGCAGACACCGCTGAGATCGGAGGTATAAAGTGTGCTCATATGAAGCGCAGCACCCATCGATGCGCGCATGGTCTTACGGCTGTAAACGTCGGCGCAGCCGCCGCCGCAAAGAACGTTCCTTATGCCGAATGCTCTTGCGGAACGCATAATGGCGCCGAAATTATCGGGGTTCTGCACTCCGTCGAAAGCAAGAGTGACACCCTTGGGCACCTCGCCGGCGGAGCTGACCGTTTTTTTAACGGCATCCGAGTATCTGACGGCGGCAACGACCCCCTGCGGGGCGCGCTCGTCGGTGACTCTTTCAAAGGCAGAGGGAGCCGCAAGATACACCTTCACGCCGGGCAAAGCCGCAGTCACCCGTTCAAGGTACGCGCCTGCCGCATCCTCGCGGATGATAACGTATTCCACCTGAAGCCCGGGGCTCGCGGCCTCAAGGACAAGCTTGATCCCATCCAGCAAAAAGAGGCCTTCTGCGTCTCTGAATTTCTTATCTCCCAGCTTCGCCGTCCTTGAAATCATGGGATTCTGGCGGCTGGTAATGATGTCGGTATTCATATCGTTTGTGTGATTTTTTATCATGATTTCAGTGTGGTAGCCCCTTGTAAAAGGGCAATTTTGCCTTCAAAAAAGCAAATCAAACTTACTATATAATAGCACAAAAAACCGGTCAATGCCGGTTTTTTGAATCAATATGAAATTAGAGAGCTGCCTTTGCGCGCTCAACGATAGCAGCGAAAGCTTCCTTATCGGAGATTGCGAGCTCAGAGAGCATCTTTCTGTTGAGGTCTACGCCTGCGAGCTTAAGACCGTGCATAAACGTGGAGTAGTTCATGCCGTAGGGCTTAACTGCTGCGGAGATACGGGTGATCCAAAGGGAACGGAAATCGCGCTTCTTGAGCTTTCTGCCAACGAATGCGTAGTTGCCGCTCTTCAGAACAGCCTGCTTAGCCATCTTGAAGTGCTTGGACTTTGCGCCCCAGTAACCCTTGGCGCTCTTAAGTATTTTATTTCTTCTCTTACGGGCCATCATGGCGCCCTTAACTCTTGCCATTTTTATTATCCTCCGTTAAATTCTTACGACGCCTATTACTTGATGATCATGCGTCTTACGTTGCGTGCCTGAGCCTCTTCCATGATAGCACCGGAACGAAGATGTCTCTTGCGCTTGGTATCTTTCTTGCCGAGCTTGTGGCGGTGGTCGCTGTGGTTCATCTTTACCTTGCCGGTTCCGGTAAGGGAAAATCTCTTAGCCGAAGCCTTATGTGTCTTAATCTTTCCCATTGTAGGTACTCCTTTTCGAAAATAAATTCTTGGTTTAGCTTATTTGATTCGCCGCGATACGTGGATCGGGCGGGATTCACTGATTATTCTTCCGAAGCTTCCTCGGATGCGGGCTCTGCAGCCTGCTTCTGCTTCTTTTCGGGCTTTTCAGCCTTCTGCTTGACAGGGTTGATCATCATCGTCATCTGACGGCCCTCAAGCGTGGGGCGCTTATCAACCGTACCGAGCTCGCGGCACCAATCCTCAAAGCGAAGAAGAACGTCGCGGCCGATGTTCTGGTGAGCCATCTCACGGCCCTTAAAGCGAAGAACGACCTTTACCTTGTTGCCGTCTTTCAAAAATCCGAGAGCACGGTTAGCCTTGGTTTCAAAATCGTGTGTGTCGATCTTATAAGAGAGCTGAACCTCCTTGATCTCAACGACCTGCTGCTTACGCTTGGCTTCCTTCTCTTTCTTTTCCCTTTCGTAGCAGTACTTGCCGAAGTCCATGATCCTGCATACGGGCGGGTCGGAATTGGGAGACATAACGACAAGATCGAGACCCTTGTCGTACGCAATGTCCTTAGCCTTTGCCACGGAAATGATTCCGAGCTGCTCGTCACCGTCTATGACGCGTACGTTTCCGGTTATACGAATGTTATCGTTAACCTGATAATCCTTCGAATTGTTAGCCATAAACCTCCGAAATGTGCGTGCGGGTTATCACCGCGAAAAAAATTGCGAAGGAACAATAATTCCTCCGCCGACAGAAAAGCGCGCAGCACGCGCGTGATAACTGTGTTTACCGTACCGATTCTGCGACCGCACGGTGGGACAAAGGATTGTTCCGCTTCTTTTTACCAAGCTATTCTACCACAGCACTTCCTCCGTGTCAATACCCTTTCGGAAATTATTTTCCTCTTTTTTCGCAAAAAACGCATCGCAAAGCACGCAGGGTGCAATTTTCCGCCCATTTGACGCCGCCCCCTTGACAAATGGATTCCATTGGCAAAACGTAGAAATTTCATCCAAAATATCGTCAATAATCACTATATACAATTTCCCGTCGAAGGAGTATAATTATTATGCCGAAAATATCGGGGCATCCCGATATAAGCGGAACTTACGAGGCGGCGAACACAGTCGGAGATATACCAATCTAATGGCATCCCTCCAACCGACATGTACGCCGCCTCTTTTGTTTTTTCATAACAAAACCGCCCGGGAAAGCTTTTCTTAAAATATAAATGATAGATATAGATTTTGTCGGCGATATGTGATATAATACTATGAAGTATACCCTTGTCCCCGAAAGGAATTTCCAAGATAACAATGCCTAAATATACAGAAAAAGCGGAGATCATGTCTCTCCCCGTTATTCCCATGAGAGGGATCGTTGCATTTCCGTCGATACCCATCAGCTTTGAAATAGAACGCTCATTCTCCGTTGCAGCCTGCGAAGAGGCTCTCGACGGCGATATGCTCGTGCTGCTCGTTGCTCAGCGCGACACCGCCTGCGACAACCCCGGCCGCGAGGATATGTACGACGTGGGCTGCGTTGCACGCATCAAGCAGTCCGTTAAAACTCCCGAGGATATCATCCGCGTCATCGCGGACGGCATGTGCCGCGCCCGTATTATGGGCTGGCACCACGGCGAGGACGGCGTTATCACCGCCGACGTTATGACAAAGACCGTGTCGCTGGAGGGCGATGCCGACGTGAGGACGAAGGCGGCAATGCGCGTGCTTATATCCGCTCTCGAGGAGCGCTCCGGCCAGCACCGTGTCTCCCGCGAGATGCTCATGGCGGCGCACTCCATCTCCTCCCCCGGTCTGCTTGCTGACTTCGTTGCCTCCAGCGCATTCGTCCGCTGGGAGGACAAGCAGATGATACTCGACGAATTTGATCCCATACGCAGAATTAATATAGCCATCAAGCTTCTTGAGGACGAAAAGGAGCTTTTGGACGTTGAGGCTCTCATTCAGGAAAGAGTCCGCGAGCAGATAAGCGCATCCCAGCGCGATCACTACCTCCGCGAGCAGCTCCGCGTTATCCAGGACGAGCTGGGCGACGGCGACGAGGACGATTTCTACGGAAAGATCACCTCCGCTCCCCTTCCCGACGAGGTCCGCGCAAAGCTTCTCAAGGAATATAATCACCTGCAGCAGGTGCAGTTCGGCTCTCCCGAAAACGCACTTTTACGCAATTATCTTGAGACCTGCCTTGCCCTCCCCTGGACCGAGACAACTCGCGACAGAGTGGACATCAAGGCAGCGGAGCGCATCCTCAACGAGGACCACGACGGCCTTACTAAGATCAAAAACCGTATAATCGAATATCTTGCCGTGAAGCAGCTCTCCCCTGAGCTGAAGCATCAGATAATCTGTCTTGTCGGCCCCCCCGGCACGGGTAAGACCTCCATCGCCGCTTCCGTTGCCCGCGCAATGAAGCGCAAGTACGTGCGTGTGTCCCTCGGCGGCGTGCGCGACGAAGCAGACATCCGCGGCCACAGAAAGACCTACATCGGCGCTATGCCCGGCCGTATCATCACGGCTCTCACTCAGGTGGGCGTAAAGAACCCCCTCATGCTTTTCGACGAGATAGACAAGCTCACAAGAGACTCTCACGGCGACCCCTCCGCGGCACTCCTTGAGGTTCTCGACGCCGAGCAGAACAAGAACTTCCGCGACCATTTCGTTGAGCTCCCCTTCGACCTTTCCGACTGTATGTTCATCTGCACCGCGAACACTCTCGACACCGTTCCCAAGCCCCTGCTTGACAGAATGGAGGTCATCGAGCTCTCCGCATACACCCGCGGCGAAAAGCTCTCCATCGCAAAGAATCATCTTATCCCCAAGCAGTGCAAGCGCCACGGTCTTGACCGCCGCCGCTTCCGCCTCTCCGACGAGGCTGTATACGAGCTTATCGATTACTACACCGCCGAGGCAGGCGTGCGTAACCTTGAGCGCGAGATCGCTTCCCTTTGCCGCAAGGCTGCCCGCCGACTCGTGTCGGGCGAGGTGAAGTCCGTGCGTATAGGCAGCGACGACGTGAAGGCATATCTCGGCTCAAGAAAGATGATGCCCGAGCGCATCTCCCCCGTAAGCGAGATTGGTGTTGTAAACGGCATGGCCTACACCTCCGTGGGCGGCGACCTTCTCAAGATCGAGGTCACCGTTATGGAAGGCACAGGCAAGCTGGAGCTGACAGGCTCCCTCGGCGACGTTATGAAGGAATCGGCTCACCTGGGCATCAGCTACATACGCGCTCACGCAAAGGAGCTTTCCGTTCCCTCTGACTTTTATAAGACCCGCGACATCCACATCCACGTGCCCGAAGGCGCCGTCCCCAAGGACGGTCCCTCTGCAGGCGTCACCATGCTTTCCGCAATGGTCAGCGCCCTTTCCCGCCGCCACGCAAGAAGCGACACCTCAATGACGGGTGAGCTCACGCTGACGGGCAGAGTTCTCGCCATCGGCGGACTTAAGGAAAAGACCTCCGCTGCCTATGCCGCCGGCGTCAAAAACATCATCATACCGAAGGACAACGAATCCGACCTTGAGGAGATCGACCCCACCGTTCGCGAAAACGTTAATTTCATTCTCGCATCCCGTGCAGAGGACGTTCTCGGCTTCATTTTAGAGTCTCCGGCAGAGTCTGCTGCGAAGCCCATGGCCGACAGCATTATGGGCGATATCTGCCCCCTTCCTTCGGGAACACCGTATAATATCGCTCAGGTCTGACAGAGAATCTCTGCAGGATCCATTTTCGTAAAGGAGCTCTCATATGCTCAATATACACAACGTAACACTGAAGATCAGCGCCGGACGGCCCGATCAGTTTCTGGCAACGCCCATTCCTCAGATCGCCCTCTCCGGACGCTCCAACGTGGGAAAAAGCTCGCTGATAAACACGATGCTGGGTCGTAAATCCCTGGCGCGTGTCAGCGGCACCCCCGGCAAGACCGTTACCGTGAACTACTACGACATAGACAAAAAGCTCTATTTCGTCGACCTTCCCGGCTACGGCTACGCAAGACGCACCCGTGAGGAGCAGGCGAAGTGGTCGCTGCTCGTTGACAGCTATCTTTCCCGCAACCCCAATATCGACCTTGTGAAGCTGGTGCTCCAGCTCATCGACGTGAGAGTCGGCCCCACAGCCGACGATAACGCCATGCTGGGCTGGCTCAATCAGAGCGGCATCCCCTACGTGGTGATTGCCACCAAGTGCGACAAATGCAAGAAAAAGAGCGAGCTTGCCTCCAACATAGAGGCCCTGGCTTCTCATCCCAATATTGCAGACGGAACGCCCATCATCCCCTTCTCCTCCGAGACGGGTCTCGGTCAGCGCGAGCTCTGGGGGCTCATTTCCGATGCAGTCGGCATCCCGCTTTTTAAATAATGACCGAATTCCAGCAAACCATATTCACCTACGCCCTCCGCATCCCGACGGTGCTCATCGCGCTGACGGTGCACGAGGTGTGCCACGGCTACGCCGCCTACAGGCTGGGTGACACCACCGCCAAGGATATGGGCAGGCTTTCCCTGAATCCGCTCCGCCATCTCACCATACTCGGTGCCCTTTGTATGCTTATTTTCGGCTTCGGCTTTGCAAAGCCAGTGCCCATAAACACAAGGCAGTTCAGGCACCCCAAGCGGGATATGGCTATCTCAGCCCTTGCAGGTCCCCTTTCAAATCTGTGCCTCGCCTTCTTCGGCGTGCTCATCAAGGCGGTGCTCACAGCCGTCATCGAGGCAGACCCCATGGCTTTTGCCGAGCAGAATTACGGCTACTGGATAATGTACGTATCCTATAATTTCGCCTACGTTTTTGCTCTTCTCAACATCGGACTTGCGGTGTTCAACATGATACCCGTGCCGCCTCTGGACGGCTCCCGTGTGCTTTTGGCGTTTTTGCCTACGAAGCTTTATTTCGGCTTTATGAAATACGAAAGATACATCACCCTCGCGCTTTTCGTCCTCATATGGACGGGCGCTCTCGACGGAGTGCTCTCCTTTGCGATCGGAGGCGTATACGGGGCGATGAACTACGTTATATCACTGATACCCTTTCTATAAAAGGAGGCTCACTTGGAAGCCCTCACCTACAGACTGGACCAATTTGAAGGTCCCCTGGATCTATTACTGACACTTATCCAAAAGAATAAATTCGACATCGCCGATATCCCCATCGCCGTTATATGCGACCAGTATATCGAGTACATCAACAAAGCGGAGGACAGAGACCTGGAGATCTCCTCGGAGTTCATCGTTATGGCGAGCCGCCTTATGCTCATCAAAAGCAGGATGCTCCTGCCCAAGCTCGATGAGGACGAGGAAGACCCCCGCAAGGAGCTTGCCACCGCTGTGCTCGAATACGCGAAGGCAAAGGAGGCTTCCCTTCTCTTTGCAGGCATGTATTCCCTTCACAGCGGCAGAATGGTGAAGGACACCGACGAGATCGAGCCTGACCGCACGCTGAAGCCTCATCCGGCAGAGCTTTTGTCAAAGGCGCTGATGCGCGTGCTTTCCGAAACGAAGGCCACGGAATCCTCCGTGAAGAATTTCACGCCTCTGATCAAAAAGCGCTCAGCCTCGGCAACGGAAAAGGCGTTTACCGTTATCCGCCGGCTATACAAAAACGGCCCCACAAGCGCCGCCGAATTTTTCCGCGGCGAGGAGACACGCTCAGACATGATCGCCGTATTTTTAGCCATACTTGAGCTTCTGCGCAACCAGCGTATCACCATAAGCGGCGGACTCGGAGAGGACGGAACCGTAAAAACGGGGGAGCTCACCTTCGAGCTTTCGAGAATTCACAATAAGGATAAACAAGAAAATGAATGAAAATATACTCATTGAGATGCCCGAAACAGACGGCGACGGCGCCGTTTACGGCACCGAAAAGGAGATAGCATCCGCTATCGAGGCTATCCTCTTTGCCGCAGGACATCCCATTACATACGAAAAGCTTTCAGCCGTGCTGGGCATTCCCACCTACGAGGTAACGCGGATACTGAAACTTATGACTCCCAAATATAACGACGATGATTCCGACCGCGGTCTGCTCCTTTTGACCCTTGAGGATTCATGCCAGCTCTGCACCAAGGAAAAGTACGCCCCTCTCATCAAGGAGGCGCTCGGCATCCGCCGCGGCGGCAACCTTTCCGCTTCCTCACTTGAGGTGCTGGCCATTATCGCCTACAATCAGCCCTGCACCCGCTCCTACGTTGATATGGTGCGCGGTGTTGATTCGGGCTACAGCGTTTCCTCCCTTTACGAAAAGGGACTCATCGAGCAGCGCGGACGTCTCGACGTGCCCGGCAGGCCCATACTTTACGGCACCACAGACGATTTCCTCCGAGTGTTCGGCATTTCCTCCATCGACGAGCTTCCTGCCGTTTCCTCCGCTGAGGCAAAGGACAGCGAGCCCATGCAGGAGACCATCTCCACCGACGAGCTTTTATAATAACCGTCAGAATTCAAAGGAAAGGAGCAACTGATGCCGGTATTATACACTTTAGCCGCGATCTTCGGCGTGCTCCTTTTGCTTTTGCATTCAAGGGTGTACGTCACCTTCGCATATCGCACCGACGATAAAGCGTCCCTTTCGATGGACCTTTCGTATCTTTTCTTTAAGCTGCGGCTTATACCGAAAAAGGAAAAAAAGGTGCGCATAAAGGACTATTCCCACAAGAGCCTGCAGAAGAAAAAGCGCCGCGAGGAGAAAAAAGCCGAAAAAGAAAAGGCAAAGTCGGCAAAAAAAGAAGCGGCAAAAAAGACGCCGGCTCCGAAAAGCGGTGCCGCCGGTGAGAAGAAACCCGAAGAGGAGCCCAAAAAGAAGGGCAAAAACGTGGTTTTTGCCATACTGGAGATACGCGACCTTATCTTCGATGCCATCGGAAGATTTCCCGGGAAATTCAGGCTCGACGTTAACCGCCTCATCATAAACGTGGGCGGCAAAGATGCCGCCGCCACCGCCGTCACCTACGGCATCGTCACCGAGGCTGTGGGCGCCCTGCTCACTCTCCTTGAAACGGGAATGAAGATGCGCCGCGGCAGCGTAAACGATATTATGATAACTCCCGATTACCTTTCGGGAAGGATCGATGCGGACGTGAAGATACGTCTTTCCATCAAGCCCGCATCAGTTCTTGAGATAGCCCTCCGTTTCGTGGTCGGCTACCTTTCAAGAATGATAAAAAAGTGATAAAAATAAAACATAACATATATGATATCCGGAGGATCAATCATGAACGAACAGAACAAGATCAGCGACATTATCAAAACGTCACTTGAAAACATTCGCACGGTGGTAGATGCAAACACCATCATCGGCGATCCCATCGTAACCCCCGCAGGCGTTACCATTCTTCCCGTTTCCAAGCTTTCCGTTGGCTTCGCATCCGGCGGATTCGACTACCTCGGAAAGAATTCCTCTCAGTCTGCAAAGGACAAGGGCAACAACTTCGGCGGAGGCGGCGGATCCGGCCTCACCGTTGAGCCCGTTGCTTTCCTCGTTATCAACGCAGAGGGCGAGGTCAAGCTTATGCCCATCACCGCTCCCGCAGCGGCACAGAAGTCCGACATCGCCGCTATCATCGACGGCGCGCCCACTCTCATCGACAAGATCAAGTCTCTCTTCCCCAAGAAGGCCGACAAGAACTCTGCGGAAGAAGATGAGGCTGCTGACGCAGCGGAAGAGATCGTTCTCAACGCTGACGCTGCAGAATAATTTTCAATTACAATTAAATTTAACCTCGTATCACAGATCACCGAGGGTGAAAAAATAACTCCGTAAATATCATTTTTTACGGAGTTATTATAAAATGAAAGCATTTTCGTATTTTCTCATCCCGGTCCTGCTTGTTTCTGCGCTGGTCCCGTCGGCCTATGCCGCAGGTGCGACAGATACCGCACCCCACGTTTCCGCAAAAAGCGCCATTCTCATTGAGGCCTCAAGCGGCAACGCCATATGCGAATATAACGCCGACGTCCGCCTACCTATGGCGAGCACCACCAAGATAATGACGGCGCTTCTGGCTATCGAAAACCGCAAAATGACGGACACCGTGTGCGTTTCACCGAAGGCAGTGGGCATTGAGGGCTCGTCGGTGTATCTTTCTGCAAACGAAAGGCTGACGGTGTCGGACCTTGTGTATGCCCTGATGCTTGAAAGCGCCAATGACGCGGCCGCTGCCATCGCCATTGAGATATCGGGCTCCACCGAAAGCTTTGCGGAGCTTATGAACGCACGTGCACGTGAGCTTGGATGCGAGGACACTCATTTCGACACCCCCCACGGGCTCGACGGAGACACCCACTACACAACGGCACGCGACCTGGCGCGCATCACCGCCGCCGCACTCAAAAACGACACCTTCCGCAAGGTGGTGTCCACGGAGCGGCATACCATCCCTATGGAGGGAGGCGGCGTGCGCCTTCTCATCAATCATAACCGCCTTTTGCGGGAGACGGACCACGTTATCGGCGTGAAGACCGGATTCACAAAAAAGAGCGGCCGCTGCCTTGTGACCGCCGCTGAGCGGGACGGCGTCACCGTTATCGCGGTGACTCTCTCCGACCCCGACGACTGGCGGGATCACAGAGCTCTGCTCTCACACGGGCTGGACGCATACGAATGCCATCACCTTGCAGGTGAGGGCACCCTGAAGATCCCCGTCCCCGTTGTCGGAGGAAACGAAAGCTTCGTTATTGCATCGAATGAATCTTCCGTGACCCTTTGCCTGCCAAGATCCGAGGGCGAGATAAGGCGCGAGATACGCCTCGACAGATTCTATTTCGCTCCGGTGGAGCGCGGTGCCGTGCTGGGCTCAGCCTGCTGGTACAGTGAAAAGGGTGAGCTTATCGGTGAGGTGCCCCTTATCGCGGAGGCAGGAGTTTCACAGAAGGAGCCTCAGGGCTTTCTTTATAAGCTGCGCGATTTTTTCGGCATTGGAGCCTCGTAAAAGGCTCGCCGACCGCCTTTGCGGCCGGTCCGATACATAATACTGTCCCCGGAAAAGCGCAAACACGGGGATAACAATATTGATTATGCCGCCGTCGGCGGCGGAACGGAGACAATATGATCATCAAAAACGAAATACCGATCCTGGATTACGACAGCGACGAAAGCGCCGTTATAATGCCCTCTCAGCACGAGATCGCCCCCTTCCCCCATCGCGCCGTTTTCGGCTTTCTCGGCGACGAGATCGACAAATACGCACGCCAGGTGGGCGCCGAGGTGATGACGTACTTCGAGACCATCACGAAAATGTATCCCATTTACCGCACCAATTATAAGGGCGAGGATATCACCCTTTGCCAGGCACCTCTCGGAAGCGCCGCTGCCGCTCACATTCTCGATTTCATCATCGGTCACGGCGTTGATAAGATCGTTGCCACCGGCTCCTGCGGTGCTCTTGTGGAATTTGAAGAAAACAGATTCCTCATCCCCACGGAGGCTCTCCGCTGCGAGGGCGCATCGTATCACTATCTGCCGCCGTCCCGCACGGTGAAGCTGAACGAGGAAGCCGTCACCTCACTTGAGGGCACGCTTTCCCGCCTCGGTATCGAAACGGAACGCTGCAGAACCTGGACCACCGACGGCTTCTACCGCGAAACGAAGGCAATGGTGGAGGCTCGCCGTGAGGAGGGCTTCAACGTTGTCGATATGGAATGTGCCGCCATCGCCGCCGTTGCACAGTTCCGCCGTGCGAAGCTGGGTCAGATACTCTTCACCGCAGACTCTCTTGCAGACACCGAGGCCTACGACGAGCGCGACTGGGGCAAGCTTTCCATGGCGTCCGCACTTCGCATCGCCCTTGAGGCAGTTCTCGATTTTTAATGCTCATCCCATATAAGGAGGCCTGCAGAATGACTAAAAAGGAAATGCTTTACCGCTCGGTGAATTACCGATCATACCGCTCCGCGATCATTACATATTCCGCAATAATGAGCATCTTTTATGCATTCGTGCTTATCCTTGCTCTTTCCCTGGAACTGAACGGGATCGCCATCGGCTGGTCTGTGGCTTATTTTTTCCTGATGGCGCCCTACATTATCTATAATGCGGTTAAGATACACTCTCTTCTGAAGGCTCCCGAAAAATATCGGGAATACACCGCCACCGCCATTGAAATGATACCTGCGGCAAGGTGGCCCATCAAATTTATTCTTCAGGTGGAGGGCGAGGGTGGCACCTTCACCGTCACCACCGAAAGGGTATTCTCCCTTTCAGCCCTGAGCCGCACATACTACGGCAATTTCTACAGGCAAAGGCTGCGCCTGCTCTACGACGCCGAGGGCGAAAGAGCCGCCGTTATCGAATATCTTGAATAAGAAAAAGACCTTTTCTCACGAAAAGGTCTTTTTTATATGCTCCGATCACTTTGAAAACCATTTCTTATGAACGAACTCCACTGTCGTCCCCAGGAAAAGCATCATAAGCACGGTGACGATGCCGAGCTTACCGGAAACGATGGCGCCGACGGTGAGCATAATAAGATCGAGTATGGATCTTATCAGCTTAAATGGCACCTTCTTCATAAATCTTGAAAGGATGAGCGCCTGCGCATCGTATGGCGCGGTGCCGAGGCCTGTGGACATATACGTTGCTGCGGAAAATATGAAAAGCACCAGCGCCGCTATCATGGAGGCGATGCGCACGAATACGTTTTCCATAAGCGCAGCGTAGCCGATACGGTCCCACACGAAGGCACAAAGGTCAACCGTGTAGCCAACAAGCACCATATTGAATACGGTGCCGATGCCGATCTGCTCCCTTCCCCAGAGGATAACGGGTATGAAAAGGATCACGTTTATGAAAAGAAGCCAGTTGCCCAGAGTCCAGCCGATGGCGGAGGAAACGGAAACGTTCATAAACGTAAAGGGGTCCGTGCCAAGGTCCACGAGATTGAGAACGGAAAGGCCCACCCCCATGAAAAGCACGGCAACAAGGGTGATGAATATACGTTTAGGGTCGCGAATGCTGAAGCTCATAGGGATCAATAATACCTCACAGACGCAACCACCTTGCCGAGAATGGCCACCCGATCGGCGTAAATGGGGTCCATAGTGTCGTTTTCCGGCTGCAGACGGAATCTTCCGTCCTCACGGTAAAAGCGCTTCACCGTTGCGCCGTCCTCGCACACGGGATCGTTCACCATGGCAACGACGATGTCTCCGTTATCAGCCTTGGGAGTCCTGTGCACGATAATAACGTCGCCGTCGAGAATGCCTGCGTTGATCATACTTTCGCCGCGGACACGGAGAGCGAAAAGCTCATCGGCAGGATACTTGCTGCCCAGTGATATCTCCACCGTGTCGGTGTCGTCGTATATCTCGGTGGCAAGCACGGGCTGACCTGCCGCGATCTTGCCGATAACGGGAAGCTTCACCGATGAGGAAGGCTCCCTTTCCGGCTCGGATGTGCGCAGAGTCCTGCTCTTGCCGCCTTCCTTTTCTATGTATCCCTTCTCCGCAAGACGGTTGATATAGGTGTGGACAGTGGACGTGCTCTTTATGCCAAGGGCTGCCTTTATGTCACGGACGGAGGGAGGATAATTATTCTTTCTTATGGATTCGGCAATATAATCGTACATTGCCTGCTCTTTCTGATTAAGAGGGTCTCTGTGCATAAAACGTCTCCTATGTTTTTCGGATTTACGAAAACTCTTATCTTTTTTACTATTGTATCACATCCAAGCCAAAAAATCAAACACTTGTTCGATTTTTTTATTGAGTTTTATTAATAAGTTCGTTAAAAGAATGTAAAAATAATTTTTTCGCAGAATATGACTTGAAATATTGACGCACATTGATTATAATGATAGAGGTGATAATTTGGAAAACCAATATTCTTATTTTCAAGGAGAGATATACATGACAAACAACAAGTATGTTCTTGACTGGATCAATGAGATGGCTGAAATGTGCCGTCCCGACAACATCGTTTGGATCGACGGTACCGAAGAGCAGGCAGAAGCCCTCCGCGCAGAAGCTTGCAGCACCGGTGAGATGATCAAGCTTAACCCTGAGCTTCTCCCCAACTGCTATCTCCACAGAACCGCTATCAACGACGTTGCACGCGTTGAAGGCAGAACCTACATCTGCACTCCCACCAAGGAAGAAGCAGGCAACATCAACAACTGGATGGATCCCACCGAGATGTACGCAAAGCTCAAGAAGCTTTACACCGGTTCCATGAAGGGTCGTACTATGTACGTTATCCCCTACTCCATGGGCGTTGTAGGCTCCGACTTCGCTAAGTACGGCATCGAGCTCACCGACTCTATATATGTTGTACTCAACATGCTTATCATGACCCGCGTTGGCACCAACGTTCTCGAGGCTCTGGGCGACAGCCCCGACTACATCAAGGGTCTCCATGCAAGAGCTGATATCGACGAAGCAAACCGTTATATCACTCACTTCCCTCAGGATAACACCATCATGTCCGTTAACTCCGGCTACGGCGGAAACGTTCTTCTCGGTAAGAAGTGCTTCGCTCTCCGTATTGCTTCCTATCTCGGTCGCAAGGAAGGCTGGATGGCTGAGCATATGCTCATCCTCGGTCTCGAATATCCCAACGGCGAGATCAAATACATCACCGCTGCGTTCCCCTCTGCTTGCGGTAAGACCAACCTTGCAATGCTCATTCCTCCGGAAATCTACCGTGAGCGCGGCTACAAGGTATGGTGCGTAGGCGACGATATCGCATGGCTCCGCGTTAACAAGGAAGACGGCAAGCTCTACGCTGTTAACCCTGAGAACGGCTTCTTCGGCGTTGCTCCCGGCACCAACGAAAAGTCCAACCCCAACGCGCTTCACACCTGTCTGCGCGACACCATCTTCACCAACGTTGTTCACAACACCGAGAACAACACCGTTTGGTGGGAAGGCCTCGACAACAATCCTCCGCAGCCCGGCAACGCTATCGACTGGAAGGGCAATCCTTGGGACTGCACCAAGTACGATAAGAAGGATAAGTCCACCTGCGGTGCTCACCCCAACTCCCGCTTCACTGCTCTCGCTAAGAACTGCCCCTGCATTTCTTCCGAGTTCAACAGCCTCAAGGGTGTTCCCGTATCCGCAATCATCTTCGGCGGCCGTCGCGCAAAGACCGCTCCGCTGGTATACCAGTCCCGCGATTGGCAGCACGGCTCCTTCGTTGGCTCCATCAT
>JAZMZX010000050.1:0-8723 GCA_045586225.1 Eubacteriales bacterium | reverse complement strand
ACTTATATAGTAGGCAATATTATACCATAGCATTCCCATAAATCAATCGGATTTTTCAGATCACTCCCTATTAGGTTATTCATCTGATGACATATCTGATCTCGTCTGACCACCGCCAACACTCAGCTCCTCAGATGAACTTCATCAACTGCATGCTCGAGGGCAAGGGCGAAGATGCATATCTTACATACGGCTCCAACTCCATCAAGCTTCCCGCTGAAAAGGCTAACAATCCTGCTCTCAAGGATTACTACGGCCAGGAAGTTATCGCAGGTATCCGTCCCGAAGCTATCCGCGACGAGGCTACCTACCTTGAGCAGTACCCCGATTGCATCATCAACACCGATGTTGAAGTTACCGAGCTTATGGGCGCTGAGATCTACCTCTACCTCGTATCCGAGGAGCAGAACCTCATCGCACGCGTATCTCCCACTTCCACTGCAAGAGCAGGCGACAACATCAAGGTTGCTATGGATCCCACGAAGATCCACATCTTCGACAAGGACACCGAACGCTGCATCGTTCACTAATTCTAAGCATTTCAAAGCTCGACTGTATTCAGTCGAGCTTTGTTTGTTCATCGAAAATATTTTCAAAATCGAGATGTCCCAAAGAAACGGGAACAAAGGATGAATTATGTATCTCAGGTTTACACATCAGAACCGGAGGAGTAAGATGATAATACGAAAAATGTATTATATCATAGCGCTTGTTTGCATCTGTGCTGTCAGCTTCGCCGCCTGCACCGGCGACACGCCAAACGTCCCCGCCGACAGCGGCTCGGATACCGCAAAAAGCGAACTGTTGGCGGATAACGACGCCGAAGGAACAACCGAAACAGAAAAGATGACCGAAACAGAAGCCGACGGGGAGGACGTCGCTGATGCTCCCGAATATGAGATCTACACGGACGCAAACGGAGTTTACCACGTTTACAGCGACCACGCGGAGCTGATCTACGTCAAAAAAGCGAGCCGCTTCATCGTAGAGGAAAAGATCGGCGGCAAGCCGCTGACCTCCATAACGGACGACGCGCTCCGCGATGTTGCGGATAAAGCAAACTTCCGCCTTTTCGGCAGATCCGATTCCTTCGCCCGTGACTATGCAATAGAGCACGGCTGTATTTTCATTGAATGGTATAACGGCAGCTTGCCAAACCATTACTACCCATATAACGGAGACGAATCCGTGTGGGGTGAAGCAAAGGACGAATACGACTATTTCTACGCCGAGGATAACCACGAACGGATAAGTGCTCTTGTGGCACAGTATCTTGACTGTGGCGAGGGGTACGATGAGCTTTTGGAGCTGGTGCTTTATCAGGTCGCATGTGCCGCTGAGTTTTCAGACGTTATTAATGATACTTTTCCCCAATACTATACGTGTGAATATCACCATGCGTCCGCAACTGTAAACGATTACGATAAGTATTGGGTTTATCAGCTTGACAGCAACGGCGACATCGATGAATTTATTATGGTACGCTACGGCGAGCTTGACACTTACGAAAAAATCATAGCCAACGCAGAGCTGTTATATTCGCCCTATGCCGTAACAAACGGCATAACACATTTCGACCGCCTCGAGCCAAGGCTCATCAACGTAGAAGGCTATGCTTTCCAATTCCCCACCGGTAGTGGCTGCTCCAATGATTTTTCCGAAGCAGAATACAATATGGTCGTATATGAGGGAGCTATATATCTCACCTCGTCACACAGAGAGACCGATTACGGTGTTGACGAAGGATACACCTACGAATGTGTCGAGCTTTTGCTTATAGACGGCAGATGGGTATTTGACAGCTTCTATCTCCCCCGCGGCTTTGAGACTTCCGACTATAGAGACCTTATCACATCCAAATGATCCCCCGTCCTTTGCAAACGGGCTCCCGTCCTTCGCAAACGGGCTCCCATCCCTCGCGGCCCCCCTCCGCGAGGGACTTTTTTGCCATTTTACAATGGTTTAACACTAAACTTGTTGCGAACGGGGCCGCATCTGTGCTATTATATCTACATAAGCCATTTTATTTTATCATTATCCGAAAGGCTGACGAAATGAAAATAATCATCGTTGGATGCGGCAAGGTGGGGCGTTCCCTGGCAGAGCGTCTCTCACACGAAAATCACGATATAACCGTTATTGACACAAGTCTCTCCGTTCTCGCAGAGGTACAGGACACCCTTGACGTCCTCGCCATCGACGGAAATGGCGCCGCACTTGACACCCTGAAGCGCGCAGGTGCCGACAAGGCAGACATCCTCATCGCCACCACAAATGCCGATGAAACGAACCTGCTCTCCACCATCTCCGCGAAAAAGCTGGGATGCCAGCGCACTATCGCCCGCGTGCGTAATCCTCAGTACACAAAGCAGGTCATCTTCTTAAAGGACGAGCTCGGTCTTTCCATGGTGGTAAACCCCGAGCTTACCGCCGCACACGAAATATACAGAATGGTCCAGTTCCCTTCATTCCTCAAGCGCGACACCTTCAGCAAAGGAAGAGTTGAGCTCGTTGAAATGAAGATCTCAGAGGACAGCCGACTCAACGGCAAAAAGATCTACGAGGCTGCATCCGCTCTCGGTCTGCGCGTGCTCATCTGCGCCGTTGAGCGCGGAGACGAGGTATTCATCCCCAACGGCGGATTTACCCTTCTCGCAGGAGACAAGATCACCGTTACAGCCGCAAGAAACGATCTTGTGGGCCTTATCAAATCCCTCGGCATCACAAGCCGCAAGATCAAAAACGTGCTCATCGTTGGCTGCAGCCGCATTGCAGAGTATCTCACCGATGAGCTTGAAAAGGGCGGCATCAGCGTCACCGTTATCGAAAAGGAGCTGAAGCGCTGCGAGGAATTCTCCCTCCGCTTCCCCAAGGCTCTCGTTATCAACGGAAACGCATCCCACCGCGGCTTCCTTGAATCTGCCGGCATCGAAAACACCGACGCCGTTATCTCCCTCACCGGCATCGACGAGGAAAACCTCATCATCTCCATGTATTCCGCACATATCGGCGTTAAAAAGACCGTCACCAAGATCGACCGCAACGAATACGTGCGTCTCTTTGCAGATAAAGAGATCGGATCCGTTGTGTGCCCCAAGGATCTTACCGCAAGCGAGATCGTTCGATATGTCCGCGCCGTTTCCAACAGAGGCGACGAGGGCTCCGTGAAGACCCTTCACCACATTATCAACGGCAAGGCTGAGGCCATCGAATTTGCCGTTCCCGCGGGAGTAAAATACACCGACATACCTCTTGCAAAGCTGAATATCAAGCAGAATATACTCATCACCTGCATTATCAGAGCAAATCAGGTCATCATCCCCAACGGTAACGACGTCATCAAGTCCGACGACAGCGTTATCATTGTCACCACCGCCGATCACCCCGTTTCAAATCTCGGCGAGATATTCCAGCGCGATCACGCTGAAGAATGACCGCCCCACCGGAATCAAACTTAATCGGAAAGGTTCGGAATCAAATATCATATGAACTTCAGAATCGTCACTAATTATCTTGGCAAGATACTGATGCTTGAATCCGTTTGTATGGTGCCGTCACTCCTGATCGCCATATTCAAGGACGGAAAAGAGGCGGCACTTGCCTTCGGGATCACGATGCTGCTGCAGCTTATCGTAGGTCTTGTCGCGCTTCTTTTCTTCAAGCCGAAAAACAACAGCATATATGCAGGCGAGGGCTGCCTCATAGTTGCATTTTCCTGGATAATCATTTCGCTTTTCGGCGCTCTCCCCTTTCTTCTTTCGGGCACCGTCACCTCCTACGTTGCCGCAATTTTCGAAACCGTTTCCGGCTTCACCACAACCGGCGCAACGATACTCGACGATATTGAGTCTGCTCCTATGAGCGTGCTTTACTGGCGCTCCTTCACCCATTGGCTGGGTGGCATGGGAGTGCTCGTGTTCTTCCTTGCCATTGCCCCCCTCGTCAAGGGAAACGGCATGCCCCTTCACATTCTCCGCGCAGAGAGCCCCGGTCCCACCGTTGGCAAAATTACGCCTAAGCTTTCGTCAACGGCGCAGATACTTTACGCCATCTACATCGTTATGACGATAGTGGAGTTTATTTTGCTACTGTTTGGTAAAATGTCAGTTTTTGAAGCGCTGACAACAGCCTTCAGCTCCGCAGGAACGGGCGGTTTCTCCATCAGAAACGACAGCGCCGCTTCCTTCTCGCCTTACTGTCAGGTCGTCGTTGGAATTTTCGTGTTCCTTTTCGGAGTCAATTTCAACGTTTATTTCCTTATGCTCATAGGCGAGTTCGGAGCAGCCATCAAAAACAGTGAGGTACGCACTTATTCACTTATCGTTGCCGCGTCCGTTGCCGCTATCACGGCGGGAACCGTTTCCTTCTTCGGCAGCTTTGGCGAAGCGTTGCGCCACTCCTTCTTCCAAGTCATGTCTATTATCACCACCACGGGATTCGTCACCTACGACTACGAGCTTTGGCCAGAGTACACCCACGGCATCCTTTATATGCTGATGATCGTCGGCGCCTGCGCAGGCTCCACGGGCGGCGGTCTTAAGGTATCGCGACTGATGATAATGATGAAGTCTCTTTTCGCAGAGATCAAAAAATCTCTCCGTCCCAACAGCGTCAGCGTTATGACGATGGACGGCGCAGTCGTTGACAAAGACACCGTCAGCCGCTGCGGTGTGTACTTCTTCGTATACATGTTCCTCACCATAATATCCACGTTCCTTCTTTCCTTCGAGGGACATTCCTTCGAGACAAACGTTTCCGCCGTCATTGCCTGCATAAATAACGTAGGCCCCGGATTCGGCATGTCGGGTCCCACGGAATCCCTCTCGGGATTCTCAGCGGCAAGCAAGCTCCTGCTCTCCTTCGATATGCTCATCGGACGTCTTGAGCTCTTCCCGATGCTGCTCCTTTTCTATCCCGCAACGTGGAGAGTAAAAAGATAAAACAAAAAGTGAAGTGCCAAGCACTTCACTTTTTTTGCGTTAAAGATAGCATCCGTCGGAGCTGCAGCCCCCGGTGGGGCTGACGGCGTCCGCTATCCTTAAGAGCCTGTTATATTTTGCCACTCTTTCACCCCTGCAGGGTGCCCCCGCCTTGATGAAGCCTGCCCCCACCGCAACACCAAGGTCGGAGATAAAGCTGTCGTCCGTGTCGCCCGACCGATGGGAAACGATAAGCTCATAGCCTCCCGCCTTCGCTGCGGTTATGGCCTTAAGCGCTTCCGTCACGGTGCCTGCCTGATTCGGCTTCACAAGCAAAGCATTCGCCATCCCCGCCTTCACTCCCATCTCAACGCGGGACATATTCGTGACAAAAAGATCGTCGCCCACAAGCATGATGCGCCGGCCCAGCTCCGCCGTCAGCCGCTGCCAGCCCTCCGAATCCTCCTCGCCGAGGCCGTCCTCAAGAGACATTATGGGGTATTTTCCGCAAAGCTCACGCCAATATGCGATAAGCTCCTCGGTGCCGTATTCTTCACCCCGCTTTGGCATGCGGTATGCTCCATCTCGCCACCACTCGCTGGCTGCCGCATCGAGTGCAAGATTCACTGCCCCCTTGTAGCCGGCGGCGGCTACGGCATCGAGTATCAGCTCTATCGCCTCCTCGTCCTTTGCAAGCATCGGCGCATATCCGCCCTCATCGCCAACAGAGGTGGCGTATCCGCGCGCGGAAAGTGAACTGCCAAGCGCACGGTATATCTCCGCGCAGGCGCGCACCTGCTCACGATAACCTTCCACTCCGAAAGGCACGATCATAAATTCCTGAACGTCCACGTTATTCTTCGCGTGAGCGCCGCCGTTGAGCACGTTCATCATAGGCGTGGGCATGCCGCTGTGCCCGCCTGCGATGCCGCCGAGATAGCGGAAGAGAGGAAGCGAGCAGTGCGCGGCGCATGCTCTCGCATATGCCATGGAAACGGGCAAGGTTGCGTTTGCGCCCAGGCGCGTTTTGTTCTCCGTCCCGTCAAGCTCGCACAAAGCCCCATCAATTTCCGTCTGTCCCTGCTTTTCTGTCTTTGTCAGCACTTCGGCAATTGCATAATTTATGGCATTCACGGCGTGTGTCACGCCCTTTCCGCCGTATCTTCCCCTGTCGCCGTCACGTTTTTCGTGAGCCTCGAATTTTCCCGTTGAAGCCCCTGACGGCGCCGTTGCACAGCCGTAACTGCCGTCGGAAAGGGCAATTTCAGCAAAAACCGTGGGGTTTCCCCTTGAATCGAGGACTTCCACCCCGCGCACCCGCTCTATTTTAGGCATTTTTCTATTAATATACATACGTTTTCCTCCGCTGTTTTTACCCTTATTCTTCCCCGACACAAAGCTTTTTATTCCATCCCGCGCACACCACCGCTCCCCAACGCATATACTGACAAAAAATGCGAAAGGGACTAAAGAAAATGGTCATATACGTTATCGAAGAGGGAGACACCGTTTATTCCGTTGCCGCCGAATTCGGTGTGCCGCCCGCCCTCATCATCACCGACAACGCCCTCCCCGCCCCCGATGCCGTCACTCCGGGGCAGGCACTCCTTATCCGTCAGCCTGCGGATACCTACATTGTGGCCGACGGCGACACCCTATCGGGGATAGCCGCCGCCTTCGGAACGACTGTCGACGCGCTGTACCGAAATAACCCCACCCTCGACGGCAAGCCGGAGGTGTACCCTGGCGAGCTTCTTGTGGTGCGGGGCGAGGAGCCCTCGGGCGGCACCGTATTCACAAACGGATACGTTTATCCCTTCGTGGACACAGACACTCTCCGCCGCACCCTCCCCTATCTTTCTTACCTGACGCTTTTCACCTACGGCATCAACCGCGACGGCACACTCATTCCGCCCGGTGCCTCCGACGGCATCTCCCCCGAAAAGGAAACGGAAATAATATCCCTCGCCCGGGAATACGGAGTCACACCGATTATGCTTCTTTCAACGCTCACCGCCGAGGGCGTTTTTTCAAATGAGCTGGCAGACTATATCTTCTCGAATCCCGAAATTGAGGCGGCGGTGATCCGCAACCTCGCCGACACCGTGGTCTCTCGCGGCTATGGAGGCGTTGATCTGGACTTTGAATACATAGGCGGTGACTTAGCCGATAGCTACGTTAACTTCGTCAGAAACGTAAATTCAGCCCTTGACGCCCGCGGCGATTACGTCACTCTCGTTGCCCTTGCGCCAAAAAGCTCCGCTTCCCAGCCGGGACTGCTATACGAAGGACATCGCTACGGCGAGCTTGCAGAGGCCGCCGATGCAGCGCTCCTGATGACATACGAATGGGGCTACACCTACGGTCCTCCCATGGCCGTTGCCCCCATCGATCAGGTGCGTCGGGTGGTGGATTACGCAATGACGGAAATGCCCCCCGACAAGGCCATCCTCGGCATACCGAACTACGGCTACGACTGGACCCTCCCCTACGTCCGCGGCGAATCCATGGCCCGCTCCCTTTCAAATACCGAAGCTGCCCAAAGAGCCGTGGAAAAGGGCGCGCGGATAATGTTTGACGAATCGGCGCAGGCGCCCTTTTTCAGCTACTACGAGACCGAAAATTCCACCCCGAGGGAGCACGTTGTGTGGTTTGAGGATCCGCGCAGCATAAGCGCAAAGCTCGCTCTGATCGAAGAATACGGCCTTGTGGGCGGCTCTGTGTGGAACGTTATGCGATGGTTTCCTCAGCTGTGGCTTCTCTTAAACGGCACCTTCGATATTTATAAAGCCGAACAGTAAAAAAGCCCCGCTTCGTTTTCCCGAAGCGGGGTCTTTTTTATTATTACGGAATGATGAATGCGCCGTATAAGCCACCGATCTTTAAGGGATAAGATTCAAGCATCTCTCCTGAGAATATGATCATAACGTTTTCTCCCGGCTGTATACCTTCTATTGCGCCTTTAGTGGACATTGAGGTTATTCCGCGCTCCGTTGCAAACAAGCCGTTTGGTAAAAGCGTACCGCGCATCGTGGGCGTATCGTAAGAATACAGGCTGTCTATGGCTTCACCGTAGGTAACGATCTCATAAACCGTTTTCTCGCCTGAGTCATCTCTGATCCCATAAAACTCCGCCTGCTCACCGTAAGTGAGAGTGTGAGACTTGACTGTTTCGCCTGTGTCAGCATCGATAATGCCATTAGGGAACTTAAGCGTGACCTCTCCCCCGCCATTGCTGTAGCTTTCCACAGAGCTGCTCACCCCCGTGAACGGGAACGACGTTTTTTCCGAATCGATATTTATAAAGCGAACCTCATTAGCGCCCGACACATTACGGGATACCCTGATTATGAGCCGCGCTCTGTATTCGGCAAAGTCTCTTTCATAGGTACCGTCCGGAACGTCATTCGGGACACTGTTTACCGCCTTGGCCGTATACTCGGTCACGCCTGCCAGATGTGCCCGCTCAACCTCAACGAAAAGGAACACACCGCCGCCGCTCTGCTTCGATTCCCCGTCGCTTTCGTCCGAAAAGATATCCGAGAATCTCTCGCCAAACGCCAGAAGATCATCGGTGCTTTCAAGCTTGTATACAGGTGAGTGCTCCGTATCCTCAACGACAGCCTCCTTTGAATTCAAAGTGCGCAAAGCATCCCTCTCGGAGCTTTTTTGAATATGAGCCGTATCAGCATAACGGCAAGCACGAGCCAGCTTGCGATGATGCTAATATTAAGAAGCTTCAAAAAGATCATCTCCATAACTTCGCTCCTTTCACGGTTTTATCTGCTCCCATATCACTCAAAG
>JAZMZX010000049.1:0-13101 GCA_045586225.1 Eubacteriales bacterium | reverse complement strand
TTCTATTTTCTAAAGGAATTAATTAGAAACCACTATGAAAGTACCTAAAAGCTTATTTTGAAAACACAGAACTATGTGGGGATCGTAAAGCTTGATCCTTATGCGCCCAGAGAACTTGTACAAGAGATCTATATAGATGCGCCCGACAAGTCGGGCGGTAAGCGCACACATATGTCTACGCCGTTTTTCCTTCTAACGTGTATTCTTTGAAAAAGAATCCATCAACACCATCAAGAGCGTTCAGACGAGAAAGTGCCTCGCTATATGGTAGCACTCTTATCCTTGCAGTTCATCCACCTTGGGCTGGCAGATTACCCACGTTGTCATGCGAGCTTCCCACCCGGGCGTTACCACCCACGCAGGTCACATTAGGATTACCCCGAATGGATGGGGTAGCATTTCTGCAATTAACCACACGACTTGCACGTCGCACTTATGGCTCCAACCCATGCCATCTGATCGTGCTGCTTCATACGCTCTGTCACGCCCTCAGTGGCTTTCATTTGCTCAATGACGAGTTCAAGACGGCTCTGTGCCTGCTCGTTCAAATCAGCCAGATATGTCCACAATTCGCCGCTAAGGCACAGATCATTGAAGCGGATAGGGTTATGCTCCTTGATGTAATCTCTGTGCATACGCCCCCATCGACCAATAGGTCTGGTTTCCTCCGGTAAACGAATATTGGGAATATAGTAATCGCCACAACGAATATAGTTCAGTTCATGCATCATATGTACCTCCACAAAAGCATTTTTACGGATAAAAAAAGAAGCGATACCCGGTTATCAAACCAAGTATCGCTAACTTTTGTTTAGCCAACCCCGTCTGACAGATGCCGTAAAATAGTTAAATTTTTGGTTTAACTGTTTTACGAACACCCGCCAATGCGGGGGCTTTTTCACATTTCCGCTATGTAATCCTCAATAACGTCGTAAAAATGGATGGGCGAAAGCGAAAGCCTGTTGCAAAGCTTCACAAAGCGTGAAAGGTCCCGCTTGGAGGACGATATATTCGGCACCACCTTCAGTATCATGGTCACCTCTCCGTTGTTCACGCAAAGAGCGACCCCGTAGGACTTTTCGCTCATATCAGACCATATAAGCTCGCTTTCAAAAACGTTATATGTATACCCCATTTTATTTGAGGTGCTTCCTATAGTGTTGTTCATGCCGTTTTCTGGCTCCTTTCGACCGAAAAAATGTGGAGGAAATGAGCACGGTCATTCATTCCCCATATATATATCAGTAAAAACGGGCTAAAATTATCGGTTTTTTGCAAAATATTTTCAAAAAAATAAAATAACACAAAAAATGACCTTAAACAAGACATTATTTGTGCGCCGCTTCCTTCAAAAAACACCGCCCGGAAAATCCCGGGCGGTGTTTTGTTCTGTGTATAAATCAGTGACAGCTGACTCTGATGTTCTCCCATACCTCAGCGGTGGTATAGTCGCATCTGGTGCAGGTGTGCATAAGATATGTGAGCTGCATACAGTGAGGCTCCGTATCGTATACGTTATGGTATACGGAAACAGAGAAGGAGTCCTCGATCTTGTGACCGAAAACGTCACAGATCAGATTGTAGGTGGAGATGCCCTCGTCCGTCGGATCCTCGGAGGTGAGGCAGAGGATGATGTTTTCTATCTGATGCTCCTCAAGCCCATCGGTGTAAACGGTTATGTCGTAACCGTTTTCGGTGTAAACGTAAACGCCTTCCTCAGCCGACGTGGGGATCACCAGCATTGAGAAAGCAAAAAGCACAGATAAAAGCACGGAAATGGATTTACGCATAGTAATAGCTCCTTAATACAAATATTCAAGCTGCCCCGCCACCTTCTTGATAGTGGAAGAACAATGGGCGGATATCGTGTAAACAACGTCGTCAGCAAAAATATATCCGCAATAAGAATTTGCCACGGGGATAATGTAAAGCGTGCGTCCGTCGATGACGAAAACTGAAGCTTCCTTGTTGCTTTTCAAGGCGTCTTCATTGTAGAGATAAGAGTATTCTTCTTTTTCGAAGATCGCAGAGAACACAGTTCTTATACCGTTTTCAGTGAAACAGGCCGAGATCGTGTGGTACATGCTGTATTCTACAAAATAAATGCTGCTTTTCGATTTGTCCGAACAGTCCGTTGGCCAGAGGATATCGTATCCTTCCACTGAAAGCTCATCGACAGAAGCGAATTTTTCGGTTGATATCGGTACCTCCACCGTCGCGTAACCGAAATCAAGTACCGTTCCCGGAGGAAGCTTGGCAACGTCCTCGGGAGTGAGACCGAATTCTGAAAACGGGTTATAATGTGCCACACCGCATATGGCAAGCGCAGAAAGGATCAGCACCGCGGCAAGAAGTGCCAACATCCTGCGCCTCGGCACGTAGTGTGTATGGTGTTTTTTGCGTCCCTCCTTTTTGTCGTCTGCACAGGAGGCCTTTTCTATGACCCTGTCAATGATATCGTCACATGTGCGTTTCTCAAAATAATGTGAGATCTCATCACCAATTGATAGAGAAAGGGCATCAGCGCAGGAAATAAGCAGTGTGGGGTCATGCTCGGGATCACGGGCGATAGCATCTGATTCGGAATCAAAGATGGCAATAAGCTCGTCCTTTGAAAGCTCCGTAAGCTTCAGCTCTTCCGCTTTTGATAGTGTTCTGTTTTCACTGCCGTAAGAATTTTGAAGATTCATTGTGTACGCCTCCTCTCTATAATATATATCACTTTTTTTGGGCTGAAATTGTCGGTTTTTTTGAAAATTTTCAAAAAATATTTATAGAAAATGGAATTTATCCTTGATTTCGTCCGGTAAAGACGAAATTTCGTCAAGCAAGCGGCGCCATTTTGCGCGCACAGCCGCTTCTGTGATCCCAAGCTCACGGGCAAGCTCGGCAAACGAAAGATTCAAAGTCAGCACCGTTTCAAAAAAATCTCCGTTTTTCGGAGAAAGATGCCTGCGTATAAGGCGGATCAGCCTGAGCCTGCCGTAAGGGTCGCATATAGCGCCCTCGAAGCTTTGGCGCACCGCAGTCTCGATGTTGGCAAAGGACAGTTCGTTTTCGTGATAGTGCTGCTCCTCGGTGCAGTATCTCAAAACGGCAATGGTGCTGGCCTTGTACAGCCATCCATCCTTGCTCGGTGCTTTCTTGAATTTATCGAAGTTGTTCACAGTAATAAGTATCGTGTTCTGCAGACAGTCGTCGCAGGCATCCTTATATTCCTCGGGAAGACGGCGGTATATGTTCAGCCTCAGCGCGTTGGCGCATCTTTGATATACAGCATTCAGCAAAAGCTTTTCTTCCGCCGTCAGCCTGCGTATTCTCTTTTTCATTTCGCCGCCTCCTTTCGATGAGAATCTGTATTTTATATATTACACCAAAATATAGGTAAAAACAAGAGTCTTAGACATTTTATAAAGGCGATATCCCGCCCTTGACTCCGAAAGCAGAGAGTGATATAATCATAATATCGGCAGGTCGGCACGAAGCCGCGCCGTACCTGACTATGATGCTCGCCGAGTGCACCCATTGCGCTCGGTTTGTTTTTGCAAAAACGGGGAATTTTAAATGACGATCGACTTTATGTTCATATTCAACAGTATACTTATCGGCGCGGGGCTTGCAATGGATGCCTTTTCCGTGTCCCTTGCAAACGGACTCAACGAGCCGAAAATGAAGCCGGGCAGAATGAGTGCCATTGCAGGCGTGTTTGCCGGCTTTCAGTTTGCAATGCCAATGATTGGCTGGGTGTGCGTTTCAACGATAGCGAATCATTTCGTAGCCTTTCAGGACTATATTCCGTGGATAGCTCTTATCCTTCTTTCGTATATAGGCGGCAAAATGCTTTATGACGGCATCAAATGTAAGGACGAATGTCCCGAATGCTCCGCGGTGGGGGCAGTCGCGCTGCTTGTGCAGGGAATAGCCACCTCAATAGACGCGCTTTCCGTGGGCTTCACCATCTCCGATCACACGACATACGAAGCGCTTATCTCTTGCGCACTCATAGCCGTCACCACCTTCATCATTTGTATGTTCGGCCTCGCCATAGGCAAAAAAGCAGGCACAAAGCTTGCAGGCAAGGCGGGGATTTTGGGCGGTGCGATACTCATATTTATCGGCATCGAGATATTCGTGAAGAGCTTTATATCGTGATATCGGGAAAACCCGGGCGTCCTTTTCGCGTTTTTTCGCGGAAAGGACGTTATTTTACTTTATTGGAGCAATAATATCGCGATAAAGCTTCTCTTTTTGTCTTTATCTCTTGCTTTTTAGATGTGCTTCGGTTATAATTAATCTGTGTATGTATAATTTTTAGGCAAAATCGTCACCGATCGCGCCTGATCATCCGGGACCGTCCCGTTACCATCAGTTCGGAGATTCACAATGGAAAATAAATCTATCAGAACGCGAAGCTATAACATCCGCTGGATGCTCATGGTTTACGATGTCATCGCGTTCGCGTTCGCAAGCTTTTTAATATTATTCTACTACAGAGGCTTGGACAGACCGGCAACCGATATCGCGCTTAATCACGCAGTGCTTGCTTTGATCTGCGTATTTGCCTTCCGCGTAATAACCGATATTTACCGCCAGATCTGGAGATACGGCGGTATCCAGTCCTATCTCAAGCTCATAATGTCGGATACCTGTGCCTTCGCTGTGTATCTGATAATTACCCAGTCCGGCCTGTTCCCCTTTGAAAAGATCACCACCATCCGCGTTATAGCTCTTTTCTGTGCAGACCTTCTCTTCGCCCTTGCGATGAGAATGCTTTACCGCTACGTTTATAAGTTCGGCAATACGGAAACCTTCTACGGCAGAGTGCTCTGCCGCCTGATGCTGATCTTCGGACGCCTCGATATCAGAAGCGGCGCCAAGGCAACGAGCCAGAAGATAAAGATCGCCATCGTAGGTGCTGGCCGCGTTGGAGTCGGCCTTGCCGAGGAGCTGATGAACAATTCCGCGGCGGCATATTATCCCCGCTGCTTCATCGATATAAACCGCGAAAAGATCGGAAAGCGCATTTACGGTATTCCCGTCCTCTCCGAAACGGAAGCAAACATAGAGTCGCTCAAGGAATTTGAGGTCCAGGAGGTCGTCTTCGCAGTACCTCAGATGGATATGGACGTAAAGCAGAAGCTTTATGAGTATTACCGCAGCGCGGGCTATAAGATCAAGTCCTACGACTTTCCTCTTATGCAGACCGCAGGCAACGGAAAGCGCTCCATCCGTGATTTTGATATAGAAGAGCTTCTTTTCCGTAAGCCCATCGTTATCTCCGACGAAGAAACAAACGCATATTATAAAGGCAAGCGCGTGCTCATCACGGGCGGAGGCGGCTCCATCGGCTCCGAGCTTTGCCGCCAGATAGCCAAGATGCACCCCGAAAGGCTCATCGTCCTCGACGTATACGAAAACGGTGCCTACGACGTTCAGCAGGAGCTCAGATCGGTATACGGCGCAGACCTCGATATGTGCGTTGAGATCGTTTCCGTTTGCAATAAGGCAGGCCTTGAAAGAGTTTTCAGAGAGCATAAGCCTCAGGTCGTGCTCAATGCCGCCGCACATAAGCACGTTCCGCTTATGGAAAGAAACTGCATCGAAGCTATTGAAAACAATATATTCGGCACCCTCAACACAGTTGAGCTTTCCGAAAAATACGGTGTTGAGCGCTTTATGATGGTCAGCACCGATAAGGCCGTGAACCCCACCAACGTTATGGGCGCAACGAAGAGAATGTGCGAGCTCATAGTTCAGGCTCACAGCCGCAGCAGCACAGACACCACCTTCAGCGCCACAAGATTCGGCAACGTTCTTGGCTCCGCAGGCTCTGTTATCCCGCTTTTCAAGCGTCAGATCGCAGGCGGCGGCCCCATCACCCTCACCGATAAGCGCATCATCCGCTATTTTATGACGATCCCCGAGGCCTCTCAGCTGGTGCTCCAGTCCGGTGCAATGGCTGAAAACGGAGAGCTCTTCGTTCTCGATATGGGCAAGCCCGTGAAGATCCTTGAGCTCGCGGAGAATATGATCCGCCTCAGCGGCCTTGAGCCCTACAGAGATATCAATATCATCGAAACGGGCCTCCGTCCCGGCGAAAAGCTTTATGAGGAGCTGCTGGTGAAGACAGAGGAGCTCGATAAAACTGCAAATAAGATGATATTCATCGAGCGCGACGCGCCTCTCACCATGGAAGAGCTTACTGAAAAGCTTGATCTTCTCAGAGCGGCAGTTGCCACAGGCAGCGACGACGTCGCCCGAGATACTCTCCGCCGTGTGATCCCCACCTTCAAAGCACCCGAGGAGATAAACGCAAAGGCAAGCGAAGCCGTCGAAATGAAGGAAGCCTCCAAAGGCTGATAAAGACTCTTATTCCCGATGCCCGTCAGGCTTGCGCCGACGGGCACGGGTTTTTCTTTTCACCGCTTGACTTTGAGAAAACGAAGTTGTAAACTTAACCTGACGGCTTGTAAGCAGCTTTTGTCAAAGCAAAAGCCGGCTTGTCCATCCCCCGCTAATCGTGCCGTGAAAAACGACTTTAAGGAGATCAATATGAACGCAAAACGAGTATTCACCCCCACAGAGCTTCATTATCTTGAGCTTTTGGCCAAGCAGTATCCAACGGTGGAGGCGGCAAGCACGGAGATCATCAATCTTCAGGCTATCCTGAACCTGCCCAAGGGCACGGAGCACTTTATTTCCGATATCCACGGTGAATACGAAGCCTTTTTTCATATACTCAATTCCTGCTCGGGCGAGGTCAAGGAAAAGCTGGACGAGCTTTTCGGAAACACTCTCACCCGCCGTGAAAGAGACGAGCTTGCGGCGCTCATATATTATCCTGCCGAGAAGATGGCTATCGTGACCGACACCGACGAGGACGTTGAGGAGTGGTATCGCATAACGCTCCACAGGCTGGTGGCGCTGTGCCGCTTCGTTTCGGTCAAATATACAAAAAATAAAGTCAGGTCCGTTATGCCCGCTGGCTACGAATATATCATCGACGAGCTTCTTCACATTCGGGAAAGCGAAAGCGACCAGCGCGACTATTATGAGAATATCATAAGCACCATTATCGACATCGGCCTTGCGGGCGGTGTGATCGAGGCTATCTGTACCTCAATAAAGAAGCTCACAGTCGACCATATGCACATCGTCGGCGATATCTTCGACCGCGGTCCCCGCGCCGATATCGTTATGGATTCCCTCATTTCCCTCGATAACGTGGACGTTCAGTGGGGCAACCACGACGTGCTCTGGATGGGCGCAGCCTCCGGCTCGCGTACACTTGTTGCCACCGTGCTTTCAAATTCCATCCACTACAATAATCTTGACGTTATCGAAACGGGATACGGTATATCCCTGCGTCCGCTTTCAATTTTTGCGAACGAGGTCTACGGCGATTGTGATGTCAGCTGCTTCAACGTAAAGCTGGTGGGATCGGAGGGGAAGCAGTATACGGAAAAGGATAAGCTCCTTTCCGCCCGTATGTATAAGGCCATCACAGTGATACTTTTCAAGCTTGAGGGTCAGAAGATACTTCGCCGCCCCGAGTTTGGAATGAACGACAGGCTCCTTCTTCATAAGATCGATTACGAAACGAAAACAGTCAACGTGAACGGTATTGTTTATCCTATGAAGGATTGCGATTTTCCCACGGTTGACCCTGCCGACCCTTATAAGCTTACGGTCGAGGAGCTGAACGTTATCACTCAGCTCACAGAATCCTTCCGCCATAGCGAAAAGCTTCAGCGCCACGTGCGTTTCCTCTATTCCAAGGGCGGCCTTTATAAGATACATAACGGAAATCTTCTTTTCCACGGCTGTATCCCCATGACGGAGGAAAAGGAATTTCTAAGCTTCAGCATCGGCGGTGTCGACCGCGTGGGCAGGGAATTCCTCGATTATGCCGAAAAAACGGCGCGCAAGGCGTACTACGATAAGCGCGGCACGCCCGAGCGTCAGTTCGGTCTTGATTTTCTCTGGTGGCTCTGGGCAGGACGAAACAGCCCCATCTTCGGCAGAGACAAAATGACGACCTTTGAGCGTCGCTTTATTGCCGATGAAGAAAGCTGGACCGAGAAGAAAAACTCATATTATACCCATTATAACGACGTTGCCGTGTGCGAGAAGATCCTTGCCGAATTCGGACTCTTCGGAGACCATTGCCACATAATAAACGGTCACGTTCCCGTGAAGACCAAAAAAGGCGAGAGCCCCGTTAAGGCAGGCGGCAAGCTTATCGTTATCGACGGTGGGTTCTGCCGGGCATATCAGCCCACCTCCGGCATCGCGGGCTATACCCTCATCTATAATTCCCGCAATTACCGCATAGTTTCCCATCAGCCCTTTGAAGGGCGCAGGAAAGCCATAATGGAGAATTACGACATAGCAAACGAGTCTGTGATATTCGAAAGAATGGAGTCACAGGTGAAGCTTGCGGAAACAGATCTGGGCTATAAGCTGAAGGAAAGAGTGGCGGATCTGCGTATGCTTCTTTCCGCATACCGAAGCGGTGCCGTCACCGAGGACCATAAATAATAAATAAAAACACACGCATATAATGCGTGTGTTTTTTGCGTTATCAACGAATTTGCTATTGAAATTTATATGCTATTGTAATATTATATATGTAGTGAAGTTTGCAAAAAAGCACCGCTTCAGCGGTCATACGTTTACATAAGCGAAAGGAGAGAGAGACCTTGGCAGGTTTTTTGACAAAGGATTTTCTTTTAACGAATGATACGGCGAAAAAGCTTTATCACGATTACGCGGCATCTATGCCCATCATCGATTATCATTGCCATATCGATCCCCGTGAGATATATGAGGATCGCCGTTTTGAAAACATAACCGAGGTCTGGCTCGGCGGCGACCACTATAAGTGGCGCATAATGCGCTCAAACGGAGTGCCCGAGGAGTATATCACGGGAAGCGCACCCGACCGCGAAAAATTCCAGAAGTTCGCAGAAGCGCTCCCCCGTGCCATCGGAAATCCGATGTATCATTGGTGCCATCTTGAGCTGAAGAATTATTTCGGCTACGAGGGCGTCCTCAACGGCGACACCGCCGAGGCGGTGTGGCAGCTTGCAAAGGAAAAGCTTGCCGCCGATAAGAATCTGACAGCGCGCGGTCTCATCCTCGGAAGCAACGTTATGATGATCGGCACCACCGATGACCCCTGCTCCGACCTTCGCTGGCATAAGGCTCTCAGGGAGGAGGGCTTTTCCGTTAAGGTGTGCCCCAGCTTCCGCCCCGATCCGATCGTAAACATTCATAAAAAGGGTTTTTCAGAATATGTTCTGAAGCTTTCCGATACAGTCGGCAAAAAGATCGCCACAGTTGAAGACGTAAGAGCTGCGCTCACCGCACGCATCGAATATTTCGATGAAAACGGATGCCGCGCCTCGGACCATGGCCTCGACTACGTTATGTACCGCGCCGCATCCGATGAGGAGATCGATCGCATCCTCAGCCGCGCCCTGGCAGGCGAGAGCGTGTCCGTTGAAGACGCAGAAAAATATCAGACGGCGGTGCTCCTGCACTGCGGCAAGGAATACGCAAGGCTCGGCTGGGCAATGCAGATCCATTTCTCCGCAATGCGCAATCCCAACAGCCGCCGCTTCGATACACTCGGCCCCGACACCGGATTCGACTGTATAGCCGTTACCGACAGCTGCCGCGCCCTTTATAGCCTTGTGGACGCACTTGAAAGGGAAGATAACCTTCCGAAAACCATCCTCTATAGCCTCAATCCCGCCGATAACCAGTGGCTGGATACCCTGCTTGGCGCATTCCAGTCTGCAGAGATCCCCGGTAAGCTCCAGCACGGAAGCGCATGGTGGTTCAACGACACCAAGACCGGCATGACCGAGCAGCTCACCAGCCTTGCCAATCTCGGCATACTCGGCAACTTCGTGGGTATGCTCACCGACAGCCGCAGCTTTTTGAGCTATGCCCGCCACGAATATTTCAGACGCATCCTCTGTAATCTTTTCGGCACCTGGATCGAAAACGGTGAATATCCCGCCGATATCGAATTCGTTGGCAGCCTCGTGCAGGATATTTCCACCAATAACGCAAAAAGATATTTCGGACTTTAATAAAACGTAAGGAGAACCGCAGAATGAAAATGACATTCCGTTGGTACGGAGAGGGAAACGATAACATCAAGCTCTCCGATATCAAGCAGATCCCCGGTGTTGAAGGCATAGTTTGGGCGCTTCATCATAAAATGCCCGGTGAAATATGGGAGATCGACGAGATCGCCGAGGTCAAGCGCCAGCTGGATGAATACGGCTTCAATATGGACGTTGTTGAATCTGTAAACGTTCACGACGATATCAAGATCGGACTTCCCACAAGAGACCACTATATCGAAAATTATAAAGAGTGCATCCGCAACCTTTCAAAGTTTGGCGTAAAGGTCATCTGCTATAACTTTATGCCCATCTTTGACTGGACGAGAAGCGATCTTTTCCATCCCGTAGGCGACGGCTCAACAGCTCTCTTCTATCAGAAGGATATGATCCAGGACGACTATAACGCAATGGCGAAATACATTCTCGATTTCACCGAGAAGTATAATATGTCGTTCCCCGGCTGGGAGCCCGAGCGTATGGCAAAGCTTGACGAGCTTTTCCGTAAATACGAGGGCGTCGACCACGAAAAGCTTTGGGAAAACCTTAAGTACTTCCTCGAGGCGCTTATGCCCACCTGCCGCGAGTGCAACGTCAAAATGGCCATCCATATGGACGACCCGCCGTGGGATATCTTCGGCCTGCCCCGTCTTCTCGTAAACGAAGAGAATATCGACCGCTTCTTAAGAATGGTGGACGACGAATATAACTGCCTCACCCTTTGCTCCGGCAGCCTTAATGCAAATCCCGAGAACAACGTGGCAGAGATAGTCCGCAAGCATTGCGACAGGATCGCATTCGCTCATATTCGCAATGTCAAGCACTTCGAAAACGGCGACTTCTCCGAAGCCTCCCACCGCGATTGCGACGGCGATACCGGTATCCTCGACGTGCTCAAGGCATACCACGACGGCGGATTCGACGGATATATCCGTCCCGACCACGGCAGACATCTGTGGGGCGAGGGCCCCGGCAGCGTCCGCCCCGGCTACGGACTCTACGACCGCGCACTCGGCATTATGTATATGCTGGGCGTCTGGGATATGCTCGATAAGCTCGATAATAAATGAACAAGGAGAAAAAATAATGCTTAATCTTCCTCTCACTATAGATTACACCGGTAAGGTGGTCGTCGTAACAGGCGCCGGCGGCCTTATCTGCGGCGCAATGGCACGTGCATTTGCACAGTGTGGCGCAAAGGTGGCAGCCCTCGACCTTAATGAGGATGCCGTTAAAAAGCTTGCGGACGAGCTGAAGGCAGAGGGCTTCATCTGCGAAGGCTATAAAGCAAACGTGCTCGACCCCGAAGCGCTCAAGGCAGTTCATGAAAAGGTCACGGAAGACCTGGGCCCCTGCGATATCCTCGTAAACGGTGCCGGCGGTAATAACCCCCGCGCAACCACCGATAACGAGTATCAGCACGAGGCAAAGGAAGGCGGAAAATCCTTCTTCGATCTTGAAGCCGACGGCGTGGATTTCGTTTTCAAGCTCAATTTCCAGGGCACGCTCCTTCCCACCCAGGCCTTCGCAAAGGATATGGTGGAAAAGAAGGCAGGCTGCATTCTTAATATCTCCTCCATGAATTCCTATACCCCCCTCACCAAGATCCCCGCATACTCCGCGGCAAAGGCCGGTATATCCAATTTCACTCAGTGGCTGGCAACTCACTTTGTCGGCACAGGAATCCGCTGCAATGCCATCGCTCCCGGCTTCCTTGTTTCCGCTCAGAATAAAGCCCTCCTCTTCAATGAGGACGGTACCCCCACCGCCCGCAGTGCTAAGATCCTGAACGGCACCCCCACACATCGTTTCGTTGATTCCTCCGAGCTTCTCGGTGCGACCCTCTTCCTTTGTGACGACCGTTCCGCATCTGCCATCACAGGCGTTGTGCTCCCCATTGACGCAGGCTTTGCAGCTTATTCCGGCGTCTGATAAAAGATAAGGAGAAGTATAATGGAAAAATATATTCCCGTAGTCGTTATCAAGGAGCTCTCCGAAACGGATAAGATCCTCACCGCTCTTAAGAATAACGGAATCAACTGCGCAGAGATCACCTTCAGAACCGCTTGCGCAGCCGAAGCTATCGCTTATGCGTGCAAGAATTATCCCGATATGTCCGTGGGCGCAGGCACTGTAATAAATAAAGAGCAGTGCGAAGCAGCCCTTGCCGCAGGCGCACAGTTCATCGTTTCTCCCGGACTTTCCGTTTCCGTTGCAGAGCTTTGCCGTGAGCGCAACGTCCCCTATTATCCCGGCTGCGTCACTCCCACGGAGATCATGCAGGCGCTTGAGCTTGGCATCACCACAGTCAAGTTTTTCCCCGCCAATATCTATGGCGGTCTCAAAGCCCTCAAGGCTCTCGCCGCACCCTTCCCGCAGATAAAGTTTATCCCCACGGGCGGTGTGGACAGAGGAAATATCGACGAATTTCTCGCTTTTGAAAAGGTTGCTGCCATCGGCGGAAGCTTTTTCGTAAAGGAATCTCTTGAAAAGGCCGAAAAGGAGGCACAAAATGGCTAAAGTCGTAACCTTCGGCGAGCTCATGCTCCGCCTTGCACCTAACGGATACTACCGTTTCTTCCAGAACGATCAGATGCAGGCCACCTTCGGCGGCGGCGAAGCAAACGTTGCCGTTTCCCTGGCAAACTACGGCCTCGACAGCGTGTACGTAACGAAGCTTCCGAAGCACGCCATCGGTCAGGCGGCAGTTGATTCTCTCCGCTATTTCGGCGTAGACACGTCAAAGATCGTCCGAGGCGGCGACAGAGTGGGCATCTACTTCCTTGAAAAGGGCGCATCCCAGCGCGGATCCGTGTGCATTTACGACCGCGCACATTCCGCCATTGCCGAGGCTTCTCCCTCCGATTTCGATTGGGACGCCATCTTCGACGGTGCCGACTGGTTCCACTTCACCGGTATCACCCCCGCCCTTGGCGGTAACCTCGTTGAAATATGCAAAAGT
>JAZMZX010000048.1:0-5355 GCA_045586225.1 Eubacteriales bacterium | reverse complement strand
GTTATCGGGCATATGAGGGCATGCCGCAAGAGGAATAAGGGTGGAAAGATCGATCTTTATAAGCTTTTCGTATTCAGCGCCCTCGTCTGCGGAAAGGGAACGGTATGCGTCCTCTCTTCCGTGGCGGCGGAGATATTCACGCGTATTCTCATCGGAGGGAAAAACGCTGGAGGTGGCACCGCACTCGGCGCCCATATTTGCAATAGTCGCGCGCTCGGTGACAGAAAGGGTCTTCACGCCCTCTCCGAAATACTCAAGCACGTAGCCCACGCCGCCCTTGACCGAGATAAGGCTCAGCACCTTGAGGATGACGTCCTTTGCGGCAACGTGAGGGAGAAGCTTACCCGTCAGCTCAACGCCCATAACAGAGGGGCAGGTGATGTAATAGGGCTCGCCGGCCATAGCGGCAGCAACATCGAGACCGCCGGCGCCGATAGCGAGCATGCCGAGACCGCCGCCCGTGGGGGTGTGGGAATCGGAGCCGATAAGGGTCTTGCCGGGAATACCGAAGCGCTCCAGATGCACCTGATGGCAGATGCCGTTGCCGGGACGGGAATACCAAAGGCCGAACTTCTTTGCCGCGGAGGCAAGGAAGCGGTGGTCGTCGGCGTTTTCAAAGCCGTTGCCGAGAGTGTTGTGGTCAACGTATGCAACGGAAAGCTCCGTTTTCACACGGTCTGTGCCCATTGCGTCAAGCTCAAGGTACGCCATTGTACCCGTTGCGTCCTGTGTAAGTGTCTGATCTATTCTGATACCCGTTTCTTCTCCGGGGATAAGGCTTCCGGAAACGAGATGGGAGGATAAAAGCTTTTCTGTGAGTGTACCTTTCATAACATAGGGACCTTTCTTTGTTACGATAACGACGGCTTCGGCGCCGCGATACGTTTATTGTACATCACCTTGGCTTGATTGTCAATAAATTTGGAAAGAAAACGCCTTCAATGTTTCATAAAATGTCGCTTTTTGCCCCAAAGCTCAGGTTATTTTCGCACAATTCGCAAATCCGGTTATTAAAACTTGCAAAATTATCCCCACAAACGGACACATACACGCAAAAAAGGGCGCGGCTGAAGCCGCGCCCCATGATCTATATATTATTTTTTGCCCTGTCCGTAGTATGCGTTGGGGCCGTGCTTTCTGTCGAAGTGCTTGCGGAGAAGCTCCTCTTGCATACGCTCAGCGCCGTCCTTGTGAGCTGCCAGGATCTCGGTGTGAAGCGCCATCATGGCAACCTGCTCGAGAACGACCGCTGCCTCAACACTTCCCTTTGCGTCCTTACCCCAGGTGAAGGGAGCGTGGGAGTTAACGAGAACTGCGTGCATTCTGTCGGGATCCATACCCTCGAAGGTCTCAACGATGACCTTACCGGTGTTGAGCTCGTATTCGCCTGCGATCTCTTCGGGAGTCATCTTTCTGGTGCAGGGGATGAGACCGTCGAAATAGTCGCCGTGGGTGGTGCCGTAGGGGATGATGCCTCTGCCCGCCTGAGCAAAGCTGGTCGCCCACTGGGAGTGAGTGTGGGTCACACCGCCGATGCAGGGGAACTTACGGTAAAGCTCAAGGTGAGTGGGTGTATCGGAGGAGGGCTTGAGATCGCCTTCAACGATGTTTCCGTCAAGATCGAGAACGGGAAGGTCGGAGGGCTTGAGATCTGCGTATTCAACGCCGGAGGGCTTGATAACAACGAGACCCTTTTCGCGGTCGATACCGCTGACGTTGCCCCAGGTAAACGTGATGAGATTGTACTCAACGAGCATCATATTGGCAAGATAAACTTGTTCCTTTAATTTTTCAAGCATGATCTTATTCCTTTCAAAACGCCTCTGGCGTATTCATTTTTACCTTAATATTTTAGCACACATAAGTTGCCGCTGTCAACTACTGCTTTGTCGCTTCCGTTCCCTTACGCATATACTGACTATGGGCAACGCCCGAAAAACAAAAATGGAGAAAAACAAAATTGGAACGTGAAAATGACAACCGAACTCCCCGCGACCGTGTCAGCGACGATTTCCGCGACGTGCTTATGAAGCACGAGGATATGATGTCGGGACATGGCTTCAACCCGGGAGTGGTGGACGCTCTGCCGCTCGCTATGGCATACGTCCCCCGCCAGAAATGGCGCAACGCCTACTCCCCCGAGGAGGCGCTCTCCCGCGGCACGCTTTTTGCGGAGCTTGATCTTCCCTTTTATCCTCCCAGAACCTGCGGAGGTGGCAAATAATGAAGCAAAGAACAAAATACGAAAGCCTGATGCACGAGCTTCAGATGTACGGCTTCGTGCTTGACGAAGCACGTCTTTTCCTCGACACGCATCCCGCAAATAAGGAAGCCCTCGCCTACTACAGAAAGTACAGCGAGCTTTATGAGGAAACGAAACGCGAATTTGAAATGACGTTTGGTCCGCTCACAGCCAACGCCCGCGCCGCCGAGGGGGACACCTGGCAGTGGATAATGGGCGGCTGGCCGTGGCAGGGCAGCTATCCGGAGGTGGAATGATATGTGGTCATACGAAAAAAAGCTTCAATACCCCGTTAATATAAAGAATCCGAATCCGCAGCTTGCATCTCTCATAATCTCTCAGTTTGGCGGACCCGACGGCGAGCTCGGCGCCTCTATGCGTTATCTTTCCCAAAGATACACCATGCCATACCGCGAGATAGTGGGCATCCTCACAGACGTGGGCACAGAGGAGCTTGCGCACATGGAGATGGTGTGCGCCATCGTCCATCAGCTCACGCGCAATCTGACGCCGGATATGATTGCGGGAACGAATTTCGCTCCCTATTTCATCGATCACACAACGGGTCTTTACCCCGTTGCCGCATCCGGCTTCCCCTATAACGCAAACTCCTTCGCCTCCAAGGGCGACGTTATCGCCGACCTGAACGAGGACCTTGCGGCGGAGCAGAAGGCCCGCGTCACCTACGATAACATTCTCAGAATGATAGACGACCCCGACGTTTGCGATCCCATCCGCTTCCTTCGTGAGCGCGAGATCGTGCACTATCAGCGCTTCGGCGAAGCGCTCCGCGAAGCCCAGGATAATCTGGACTACAAGAATTTTTACGGCTGGAACCCCTCCTTCGACAAAAGGGCGAGGTGACAGGCAAAAGAAAAAGAGCCTTCGGTGAAGGCTCTTTTTTTCTTCAAAAATTCGACACAAAATATTGTTTTTCTCTTTACAATCCGGCGCGGCGGTGGTATTATTATGAGTAGTGAGATTTTTAATCGGACACAGCGATGTCGGGAAGGTCTATTATATCGCGGAGGAGTGTGCTTTGCCGCGACGTGTTTTTGCGACCTGCCGACGGCAGGTTATTTTTTTGGAGGTCGTGATGCAGTATAAAGCAGAAATAATGGACGAAGCTGCCGTCAGGCGTTCCGTTGCGCGCATCACCCACGAGATAATCGAGCGATATCGCGGCACCGAAAACGTGATACTTTTGGGCATACGCCGCCGAGGCTTGCCTTTAGCGCGTATGATAGCCGAAAACGTCGTCAAATTCGAAGGAAGAAACGTTCCGGTGGGCTACATCGACATAACCTTCTACCGTGACGACCTTTCTCAGTCTGCGGAGCTTCCCGAAGCCGCCGACACTCACATTCCCTGCGATCTTAACGGAAAGCACGTTGTCCTCGTGGACGACGTTATCTACACGGGAAGAACGGCTCGCGCCGCCATTGAAGGCGTGTTCAGCCACGGACGCCCCGCGTCCATCGGTCTTGCCGTGCTCTGCGACCGGGGTCACAGAGAGCTCCCCATTCGCCCCGACTTCGTGGGCAAGAACATTCCCACGTCAAAATCCGAAATGATCGCCGTGCACGTTCCCGAATTCGACGGAGACACGAAGGTGCTCCTTTACGACGTATAAGCTCGGTAATAAATCCCCGTTACGGGATTATTATAAATATTAAAACGGAGGAAGTTTTTAATGAAACTTATCTACAATGTTGAAGACAAGCCGAAGTTCGGTCAGGTCATCGTGTTTGCCTTCCAGCAGCTTCTCGCTATCATGGCTGCAACCATCGCTGTTCCCGCTATCGTTGGTAACGGCATGACCGCTTCCGCTGCTCTTTTCGGAGCAGGTGTGGGCACCATCGTTTATCAGCTCTTCACGAAGTTCAAGAGCCCTGTATTCCTCGGCTCCTCCTTCGCATTCATCAATTCCATGTTCGTTGCATTCGCAGGCGGCGTTTCCATGTCCCTCGGTTTCCTCGGACTCATCCTCGGCGCTATCTTCGCAGGTCTCGTTTACGTTGTGATCGCTATCGCTGTTAAGTTTGCAGGCGTTAACTGGCTCAACAAGCTTATGCCCGCTGTAGTTGTTGGCCCCACCGTTGCCGTTATCGGTCTTTCCCTCGCAGGAAACGCTTCCGGTGACATGGTAAAGGGTGACGTTATGGTTGACGGCGCTGCTGTTGCATCTCCCCTTATCGCACTCGTTTGCGCACTCGTAACTCTCTTCACCGTTATTCTTTGCTCCACCTACGGCAAGAAGATGGTTCGTCTCATCCCCTTCATCATCGGTATCCTTGCAGGCTACGTAACCGCACTCGTATTCACCCTCATCGGTAATGCTGCAGGCGTAGACGCGCTCAAGATCATCGACCTCGCTCCCGTTCAGGCACTCTTCGCAGACGGTATCGGTCTTTCCACCTTCCTCTGCCTCCCCGAATACACCTTCCTTTCTGCTGTTAAGGGCTTCTCCGAGCTCAATGCTTCCTACGTTGTAACCATCGCTGTTGCATACGTTCCTGTTGCATTCGTTGTTTTCGCTGAGCACATTGCAGACCACAAGAACCTCTCCTCCATCATCGAAAGAGATCTTCTCAAGGAGCCCGGTCTCCACAGAACTCTTCTTGGCGACGGTATCGGTTCCATCGCAGGCTCCATCTTCGGCGGCTGCCCCAACACCACCTACGGCGAATCCGTTGGCTGCGTTGCTATCACTAAGAATGCTTCCGTTATCTCCATCACAACGGCTGCTATCATGTGCCTCCTCGTTGCTTTCGTTTCTCCCTTCGTTGCATTCCTTGATTCCATCCCCGCTTGCGTTATGGGCGGTGTCTGCATGACCCTTTACGGCTTCATCGCAGTTTCCGGTCTCAAGATGATCCAGGCTGTTGACCTTTCCAAGAACCGCAACCTCTTCGTTGTTTCCATTATCCTCATCGCAGGTATCGGCGGTCTTTCCGTTTCTTTCGGTGCTGTTACCCTCACCTCTGTTGCTACCGCTCTCATCCTCGGTATCATCGTGAATAACGTGCTCGCAAAAGAGCCCGAAGGCGACGAAGAAGAAAAGCCTCAGCAGGTTATCAAATAATCTTTTCACATAACAAAAAACCGTGTGC
>JAZMZX010000047.1:0-10658 GCA_045586225.1 Eubacteriales bacterium | reverse complement strand
TAAAACACAATTATCATACCATACTCATTGTTACAGCTATTGACGTTTCATATCGAGAAAGATTAAGAAAATCTTAAGAATTTACATTATTGTTTCTTAAACTTTTGTTTGAAAAATGTAAATGTAACAATAGAAACATCTGGAGGACCACTATGAAAAAAATTTCATCCATTCTGACAATTATTATCGCCCTATCTCTCATTCTCTGCGGATGCTCCTCGGGAAACGGTCACAATGATGACACGAGCACGAACACAGAAAATACCACGGATCCCTCCGCGGTCGTGTTGGATGATACTGTTTACCGATGGAGTCTTACAAGCAAGAACAAGATTATGATATCCGTAGACAAAATCATACACATATTGGATAAAAATGATGAAAACGCAAAACCCGAATGCTTCTGTCGCATCAGCGGATGCGACCACACAGGCAGCGAGTGCACAGCTCACATCGGGCTCTTATATCCGATCATTATTGACAGCGGAGAGATGTCGGTAATGTATTGGATGCATCGACCGACACGAGCTCAAATAAAAGATCAGGAGCGACTGGCGGAAATGGAAGATGTGCTTGGAAGTGCTATTCGTTACGCAGGCGCTATGTATAAGTATGATCTTAATACAGGTGAAAGAAGTCTCGTTGCTGAACTTCTCCCTTTCGTGGACAATCCTGACTTTTATTATAACGGTAAAATATATATGGATGCATCTCTTGACGATATACGCACACACAATACCGGAGTCACGGAAAAACAGTATAAAACAGTTTTTTGTATAGATGCGGCTACCGGAGACTATTCGTATCTCGACATTGGCAGAAACGCAGTACCGATTGGAATATACGGAGAAAAACTTTATTTTTCGGATGCGGAAACGTACTACGATGTGACATCAGAAAAAGAAGCGACCGTTACAGACGGAAAAATATATGTAGCGTCATTAGATCTTTCCGAATACGAGATTTATACGGGAATCGATTTTTCGTATGATAAATCATTTTCAAGTGACGGAGTTTTTTATTTTCACGATACCGATACATCTTCCGTTTTTGCTCTTGATATGAGTAAGGGCGAAACGGAACTGAAAAATATCACAGAAAAAACAGGTTTCGTTAGTATATACAGTACGGACGGCAATCTGTATTGGTGCGAAAAAGACAACCATACGGTCGCCTACAGTGATAGAGAATACACTATCGGCTCAAAAAACATCATATATTGCTACGACAGCAAAACCGGAGAAACGAGAGAGATTCTTGCGGAAAACCCGAAGTATGACTATAGCGCAATAGAATATGCCGACGAAGATGAAATCGTTTTTTTCGGATATTACTATGGAGATTTTGAGAAAACGGGAACTCTTGTTAAGGCTTATTGGCAGTACAGCTTTGAAACAAATGAAATCAAACCGCTTTACGTATATAATTGAGTGATATGAGAAGTTATTTTCACAGGATCGCTGCTTGGCTTCTTTTGTCCGCGATCTGGCTGTCCTTTTCCTCTTGCAGTGACAGCAGCGATCCCTATGACGGCAAAGTCTACAGCTCACGCTACATTTCCGAAAACTGTATATATTGGGGAAGCGGTAACGGACTTTTTTCGGCTTATTACAATAATCCGGGCGTGCGATATAACGAATGTATAAATCCCCTCTGCGAGCACACTGAAGCATCGGGATGCGAAAGTTTTATGATTGGCGGATGTGCGGTGTTGGTCGATTCCGACGGTGATGGATTCCCGCTCATATATATGGCGGGCAGACGACAGAAAAACATATATTCCGACGGAGACATATCTCACAACCCCGATTATGAGTTATACAGAATAAAGGTATACGACACCAAAACGGGAAAAGGACGCGAAATCTGCGAGATCGAATTTTCGGGCGCGGAGAATATGTTTTACTGCGACGGCAAGCTCTATATATCCGCAGATTTTGATTCGAGCGGAGCGGTTCGCCACCGAGTAGGCTGCGTTGATGTCGCCACGGGAGGATGGTCCGAGGTAAACGTCGGAGTTAACGCGAGGATCATCGGCATATGGGATGAGAGAGTCTATTACATAACAAACCGTGCCGAGGTGTATAGCGTTGATATAGAGCTCGAGGATAATCGGCTCGAATATGAGTGCGGTGCTGCGGCGATCGGCAGTGACGGATATTTTAACGTATATGCAGAGGTCAGCGACGGAATCCTTTATTACAGAGCCGATCAAAGATCGGAGCATAACGGCGAATACAATATATACGACGTGTATTCCGTCGATCTTGCGGAGGTTGGTGATCCTTTGCTTATTGCGTCGGGAGTAAGACGGTCACACGCATACGAGGGTGATCTGTATTACACTTTGTTCGATTATTCGCGGGATGAAGAAACGCTTATATCCTCTGCCGACGGCGGAACATTGTATAAATATTCCCCCGACACGAAGAAAAGCGAAGTCGTATTTGAAGATTTGGGGTATTCGGTAGATTATCTTTATGAGATCGGCGACGGAAAGCTTCTCTTTCGCGGTATGATGTATCGCGACTTGCCCGAAGAGGATATTGAAGCTATCAGGCTCGAATATGAAAGTATGATCGCTGAGGAATCTGAGCTGAACGGCGAGGATTATGTACCTCTCCCATTCGAAGAATACGTAGATATGTTTGATTACGTTTATCTTGAGCGCACGTACTGTATTTACGATCTTCATACAGACGAGTTTAACGTAATGATTGATGATTGAACCCGGGAATACTATGAAACTGATATACTATGAATTCAAAAAGCTGTTCGGGATGCGGTATCTATGGTATCTTTTGCTCTTGATTCTGGCGTTTTCAATCGGTGTCTTCTGCTGGCTCTACAGCGTTGACGAGGATGAATTTTCCGAGCTTGAAACAGATACGAACAAGGCTATCGCCGATCTGTGTGAACGGTACGCAGAGGATTCTGATGCAATAAATGCAATATGGGCGGAATATGACGCATCCGTGGTTGACGGCACCGATTACACAGATAAGCTCGGATATACACGCGCTGACGGAGAGATCATACCCGACGGAGAAATGTTTTTCTATCTGCGGAATCACATCGGTGAGTACGAGCGCTATCACGAGCGACTTGACAGCATCATATCGACGGCTGAGGGAATAATGCTCCGATATTCCTCCGTCGGCGCGGAAGAACTGCCGACGTATCAATATGCAGAGCATTTTTACGACAAATACTGCGCTCTGCGCGAAAAAATCGACTATTCGGGTCCCGTCTTCGTCCGAGGCTGGGATAAGCTGATCGGATACGACTCGTCTCTTTTTTCTGCTGTAGATATATTCATATACGTTTACATTCTTTTGTCCGCGGGAGTTCTTTTTCTTTCCGAACGTAAGGAAGGCTGTCTGCCTATTGTAAGAACGACAAAACACGGCAGGCTGAAAACGTCGGGTGCAAAGGTGGTAGTATCGATGATAAGCGCCGTTTTGGTGGCGCTTGCGTTTTCTGCGGTCCTCTTCATCGTTTGCGGACTTACGTTCGGATATTCCGACGGGCGCGCGCCCGTTCAGGCGGTTTCTTCATATTACGACTGTCCGTATTTATTGAATTTTATTGAGTATTTTCTTCTTCTGACGCTTTTGCGCTGTCTTTGTGCCGCTGTTTTCTCGGGAATCGTGACGCTTTTGTCTGCTGTTACCTTTTCTTCGATCGTAACGTATTCTGCCGGTGCTGTTTTCCTTACTGCAAACGTCGTTGCCCATTTTGTAACGTTCGGCGGAGATCCCGTCAAGCTGAATCTGCTTTCGATGTCCTCGAGTATGGAAACTCTCGGCACCTACAGCGAGCTTCTTATCGGCTCGGATTATCACAGCCGTCTTTCCGTTGGGATCATATTTTACGTCCTGATCGCCGTTTTTTCGGGGATCGCCGCCGCCATCTTCGGCTCAAGATGCAAAATCATATCCTTCGGTGCGGGCAAGGCAAGGGACGCTTACACAAAGCTGAAAGCAAAGGCCTCATCCATCCTTGACCGAATCGGCGAAAAAGCGGCGGAGAAGCGCAAAACGCCGTCAACTTTGTTCGGCTGGGAGCTATATAAGCTTATGCCTGCGTCCGTTATTGTCGTCGTTGCCGTGCTGCTTTTGGCGTCCGTTTATTCATCATACGGATCATATTCCCGTGCCGTAAAGAACGCGGAATACAATGAATACATCAGCGAAAATTTCTTCGGTGAATATAGTGAAGAAATGAAGACCGTTATCGTAAAGCGACGCGAGGAGCTGGCGTATTTGCAAAGCCCCGAGAGGCGAAACGAGATACTCCGCTCGTTCCTCGACGGGAAGATAAGCAAGGCTGAATACGAATCTCTCCTGTCGGAGCTCGACCAAATTTCCTCGGAGGAAGCTCTTCTGCGTAAGCTGTCAATTAAAACGTCGGAGCTCGATTTTCTGAACCGCGAAACGGGTATCACGGGATGGATATTTGCAGAGGATGCCGTATCCGAGCTGATCGGCGGCGGATTTGACGTGTTCCTTTTTGCCGCTGTCGTGCTTATATTCTCGCGTCAGTACGTCTACGACGGCGGAGGTGTCGGCAAGCGTCCGAATACGGGATTTCCTCTCATTCTGTCCGCAACAAAGCACGGCAGACGGCAGATATTCAAGGCAAAGTTCACGTCTGCGCTCGCAGTTTCGTTTATTGTTGCAGTAATTTTCACTCTTTCGGAATTTGCCGTCGCGATCTCGATGACTGAACGCTTCTTCGAGTTTTTGTCAGCACCCGTCGCATCGATCAAAGCATACAGTGCGATCGGAGATATAACAGTGGGCAAATATCTGTCACTCGCGTTCGCGTTCAGAGTGTTCGGGTACGTAACGCTTGCTGTCATAACGACTGCGGCGTCTTACTCCGTGCGAAAGCTTCCTCCCACGCTCTTCATCGTTTCGCTTTTGACCGTGCTGCCGTATCTGCTTGTTTACGTCGGCGTGTCCGCACTCAAATACGTGGATTTTACGGCGATACTCTCCGGCGGTAAGCTGCTGATCAGATCGTTTGAGTCATCAGCGTCGCTTTGGTTTGCCGTCGGACTTTCCGCGGCGTATGCGACGATCGCTGTAGCCGCATCGGTTTGGGTGCGTCAAAAAACGGGGAATTAAGAAGGAGAGGAAATATGAAACTACAGCTTAATAACGTCACAAAATCATACGGGTCAAACCTCGCCCTCGACGGGTTCACGGCGACGCTTGAGCCGGGAATATACGCGCTCCTCGGCCCCAACGGAAGCGGAAAGTCCACGCTGATGAATATCATCACGGACAATCTCAAGGCCGACAAAGGCAAGATCACATTCGACGGCGAAAACACGCTGAAAATGGGCGTGCGCTTCCGCGAAATGCTCGGTTTTATGCCGCAGTACCCGGGCCTTTACCCAAACTTCACCGTCGAGCGTTTTATGTGGTACATGGCTACGCTCAAGGACATAAAAAAGGACGACGCCAAACGTCAGATAAAGGAAATTCTCACCGCCGTCGAGCTTGACGACGTGCCGAACCGCAAGATCGGCGCGCTGTCGGGTGGTATGAAGCAGAGACTTTGCCTCGCGCAGGCAGTCCTCGGCGATCCGAAAATTCTCATCCTCGACGAGCCGACGGCCGGGCTTGACCCGAAGCAGCGCATCTCGATCCGCAACTACATCTCTAAGATCGCGCTCGACAAGATCGTCATCATCGCAACACACGTCGTCTCCGACGTTGAATACGTCGCACGCGACATCATTATGCTCAAAAAGGGCGTCATCGTCGACAACGCGCCGCCGCACGAGCTGACGGCGAAGATCGCGGGCAAGGTCTGGAACGTGCCCGTGGACGAGAGGGAAGTGACCGAGATGCAGAACCGATACCGCGTAATCAACATCTCCGTCGATGACGCGCTCGGCAAAGCCGTCCTGCGTGTACTGTCGGAAGATCAACCGACGGAGGATGCGAAAGAGGTCGCCCCCACGCTCGAGGATTATTATCTTTATGTGTTCGGAAGTGAAATATGAGTAACAAAAAAAAGACCCGCGAGGGTCTTTTTTGATGCTCTTTTGATGATGTAGTAAACGGAAACGTTGCGACAGGACGGAACAGATGGGAAAATGCGGAGAAAAAAGAGGTAGGAGGATTCTGAACCTATGCCGAGATTGCCATGCGGCACTCTCGGCGCGAGTTTACTTGACGGCTTAACGCCGCCATTTTGCGCGCCTTGCGCTTAAAAACGTAAACGTCGCCGCGTGCAAAGCTTCGCTTTGCAGCGACTTCTCATATCTCACTATCCCTGAATAAAAAAACCACCCTATTGGGTGGTTTTTTTATTCAGGGGCAGGAGGATTCGAACCCGCGACCCACGGTTTTGGAGACCGGTACTCTACCAGCTGAGCTATACCCCTATTTAACCCCTTTTGGGGATCCCCTCTTGGGGACGAAAGAGATTATAACACAGCAAAAACAAATTTGCAACAGTTTTTTGCGAAATTTTTAAGTCTTCCGCAGGTTTTTACGGGTTTATATGATTATTTTCCTTCCGCAATGGCAACGGTGAGCTTAACGCAGGCTTCAACGTCGTCCATATCGATCATTTCAACGGGAGTGTGTGCGTATCTGGTGGGGATGGAGATACAACCTGCGGAGCAGCCTGCGCCTGCGGACTGCATCTTGCTGGTGTCGGTTCCGCCCATGGTGAGGATCTCAAGCTGATACTTGATCTTCTCTTCCTTGCAAACTGCTATCATCTTATCAACGAGTATGGGGTCCGCGATAACGGAATTATCCTTGATCTTGATAGCGGCGCCTCCGCCCAGCTTAACCTCCATCTTGAGGGAGCCGGGGGTATCTCCGGTCTTGGTGATATCAAGGGCGATGGCGATATCGGGCATGATGGCGTATGCTGCGGTCTCAGATCCGCGGCAGCCGACCTCTTCCTGAACGGTGAACACGTAATAGGTGTCGTATGCGGTGGTCTTTGCGCGCTTTGCCGCCTCAACCAGGATAGCGCAGCCGATCCTGTCGTCGAAGGGTCTGCCTGCAAGGCGCTTTGCGCCTATTCTGGAAACGCCGGAGAGCACAGCGAAGGTATCGCCTGTTTTCACCTTCTTTTCGGCTTCCTTCTTGGACTTGGCGCCGATATCAACGTATGCGTTGTCGCCGTTGAAGCTGCTTGCGCTGTCGTCTGCCACGAGGATGCCGTGAAGGCCGTTTTCAAACACTACCTCGTGATAGCAGGTCGCGTTATAGCGGATGCCGCCCGCGTTGGAGAAACGGACGTGTCCGTCGCCGTCAACTGCGGTGACAAAGAAGCCGATCTCGTCCATATGAGCCGCGTACATAAGCTTCTTTGCGCCTTCCGGTCCCTTCTTGTGAGCGATGAGATTGCCGAGAGCGTCGGTATAGACCTCGTCAACGAAGGGGGCGATCTTTTCTTTTATTACGTTTGCCACGGCGCTTTCACGTCCCGAAACGCCCAGAGGCTTCATTATGTCTTTAATGAGAGTATACATTCGTGCTTCCTCCTAATCAAAAATCGAATTTACCGTCACGTGCGATAGCGGTGACGAGGCTGAGTGTGGATGCGTAGTCGTCGGCGTGGATCACGTTGCACGCGGTGTGTATGTATCGGGAGGGCGCCGAAATGGCGGCGACCTTCACGCCTGCGCGGACGCGGTGGATATGGCCTGCGTCGTTGCCGCCGGAAACGAAGCGCTTGGGCTGTGCCTTGATGCCTTCCTTTTTGGCAAGAGCGAGCACGTATTCGTACACGTTTTTATTATATATGGTGGAGCGGTCCATAAAAGAAACGGCAGGTCCGTTTCCGAGGATGGCCACCTTCTTCTCGTCGGGAGAGCCGGTATTGTCGGCAACAGCCGTTGACTCAAGGATAACGGCAAAGTGAGGGTCTATTCGGTATGCGGTGGTCTCCGCACCGGAAAGGCCCACCTCCTCGCGGACGGTGAATGCAAAATAAACGTCGTGGGGGAGCTTTTCGCCATCCTTAAGGGCACGGATAAGGTCACACATAACGGTGCAGCCGAAGCGGTCGTCGATAGCCTTGCCCTTCACCAGCTTTTTATCCTCTCCGAAGAGGACGAACTCCGAATCGAAGGTGCCGAAGGAGCCGCGGCGCACGTATTTTTCCGCCTCCTCCTTATCCTTCGCGCCGATATCGATATAGAAATCGGAGGCGGAGGGCATTCTCTCGCCCTCGTCACCCTTCTGAAGGTGGATAGCCTTGGAGCCGATAACGCCATATACTCTGTTTGTCTCATCGCCGACGGTGACGCGGCGGGAGCCGAGAACGGAGGGGATCATACCGCCGAGGGGAGCAAACTTAAGGGTGCCGTCGCCGCACACGTCTGTGATCATAAAGCCCACCTCATCGGTGTGAGCGGAGAACATAAGGCGCTTTTCCTTTTCGGTGCCGTGGTCGGTACCGTAGACGGCGGCGATGAGGTTGCCCATTTTGTCCGTCTTCACCTCGTCGGCGTAGGGCTTCACGATGCGTCTTATAGCTTCGGAAACGTTATCCTCGCAGCCGGTGGGGCCGAAGGTGAGGGAAAGCTCACGGAGCAGGTCGAGACCTTTAAGGTTATTAAGTTCACTCATGGCACCATGCCTCCAATCCCGAATCTTTCATAACGGCAACGATGAGCTTTGCAAGCTCCTCGCCGTCTTCAACGTCGATGACCTCGCTATACGTGTGCATCGAACGGAGGGGAACGCCGAGAACGGCAACGGGAACGCCCTCTGCAACGAGGCCCACGTTATCTGCGTTCGTTCCGGTGCCCGAGGGCTCCACGGAAAGGGTATATTTGATCTCGCCGTCGTCGCAGAGCTTCATTATCTTGCGTGCAAGCTTCACGTTCGTAACGGCGGAATATGAGAGGATAACGCCGGAGCCAAGGGCGGCGGTTCCGTTTTTCTCAGGGGTGTCGGGGGAGGTTCCGAAGCCCACGTCGAGGACCAGGGCGATATCGGGCTTGATGGCAAAGGTCGCCTTTGCGGCGCCTGACATACCCGTTTCCTCCTCAGCCGAAACGGAGAGATAAACGTCGAAAAGACCTCTTTCCTCGCCCATAAGCTCGATGGCGCGCACCGCTGCGGCAACGCACGCCTTATCGTCGAAGGCGGGACCTGTGATCCTGCCGCCGAGCAGCTCGCGGCATTCATAATTGAAGCTGACGGGTGTGCCTATTCTGACGCCCAGCTCCTCCTCAAGCGTTTTTTTGGAGTAGCCGGTATCTACGGTCATTTCAGTAACCGGGGGCACCTTGCTTCTGCCCTCAGCCGTCATCAAATGGGGAGGCGTCGATGCCACCACGCCGTAGATGGGGGTCTTGCCGTGGACCTTCACCTCGCATGCGGGGAGAATCTTTCTGTCCACGCCGCCCATGGAAACAAGGCGGAGATTGCCCTCGTCGGTGATGCCCGCAACGGCAAGGCCGACGGCGTCGAAGTGAGCATCAAGCTGGAGCCTCGGTGCGTTTTCTCTTCCGCACCTGCGCACGAAAACGTGATTGCCCACGGAATCTGCGTGCCATTCGTCGAAATAGGGGGCAAGAAGCTCCGCAAGGGCGGAGGTCTCGGTCCTTTCGTGGCCCACCACCGACATCATGGACGACAGACGAAACAGTATGTTCTTAAAACCGTTCATAACAGTTATTTTTCCTTTCCCGCGCCGGAACAGATCCCCCGCCGCGTCAAGTATTTATGATTGATCTTCGTCTTCAATCATATCACAGAAACGTGTCGCTGCCAAGTGTGAACGGATATTTTTGTCACCTCCGGGGCAAGTTTTTAAGGGGTACGTAACAATTTGTTCACATTGGCAATTTTTATTTACATAATATAACCAAATTTATTGGGCTTATTCGGTGTTTTTTTATTGACATTGCGGTTTATGTTTTGTAGAATAGCATTGAGCCACGGCTTAATATTCATTTTGTTTGAAAGGATCGAAGCAAATGAGCAAGCTTGTCATCAACACATACGACAAAAAAAGTCATATCGACAAAAACATTTACGGTAACTTCTCCGAGCACCTCGGCAGATGTATCTACAACGGCATTTACGTTGGCAAAGATTCCCCCATCCCGAATGAAAACGGAATGAGGACCGACATCGTTAAGGCTCTCCGTGAAATGAAGCTTCCCGTGCTTCGCTGGCCGGGCGGATGCTTCGCCGATGAATACCATTGGAAGGACGGCATCGGTCCGAAGGAAAGCCGCAAAAAGATGATCAACACACACTGGGGCGGTGTCGTTGAAGATAACAGCTTCGGTACACACGAATTCCTCGAGCTCTGCCGCCAGATCGGCTGCGAGCCCTACATCAACGGCAACGTTGGCTCCGGCACCGTTCAGGAAATGTCCGAATGGGTTGAATACATGAATTTCGACGGCGTTTCTCCCATGGCTGCTCTCCGTGAACAGAACGGTCAGAAGGAACCCTGGAGAATCAAGTATCTGGGCGTTGGCAACGAAAACTGGGGCTGCGGCGGCTCTATGACTCCCGAATATTACGCAGGCGAATATCGCCGCTTCCAGACCTACTGCCGCAACTATCCCGGAAGTCGGAGGCCAAGCGGTCTTAGGAAGACAACTTAGTAATTCAACTCCTTGGCTCACAGAACGACATGGCTACGATCCGACT
>JAZMZX010000046.1:0-8869 GCA_045586225.1 Eubacteriales bacterium | reverse complement strand
ACAGCGGGAAGCTCCTTCAGAGCCTCTCTTTCCTCCAGGAGCAGAAGCATATCGGAGGAGACCGCATACTTGCCTAGCATAACGGATTTTGCCGTGTAGAAGTTGGACACGGCATTCATGGAAAAGCCCGTGGGATTCTGATGGGCATCGTCGGGGGACTCAAGAAGCTGCTCGCTCCACACGCCCACGACCTCTTTTTTGCCGTCCTTCTCCACCTCCTGCCACTGATACATCTCGGAAATGCGGAAGATAACGGGCGCATCCGCGCTGACGCCGAAGATGGCGTCCACAGCGCCCGCCTTATCGTAGGAGAGCGCGCCCGACACGATTACGCCGTGTCCGTTATAGGAGGCATCGTGCTCGCCGGAGGGGCGCACGTACGATGAGGTGCGGAAGTGATCGATAGCCGCCAGAGCGTCGGTCCTTTCCTTAAGGGAGACGGCAGTTGCCGCGATACCGGTGATGAAGAGGACGGCGCCCAGGATGAGCGCCACCGCAGGGGTGAGCTTATGAAGTATATTATTATCCTTTATAGGTGTGGTGTCTGTTTTCTTTCTTGCCATATCCGCCTCCGGGGAAATGTGTTGGCGGCGCCTGTGCGCCGTTATTATATATTACCACAAAGCGCTGTGGAATTCAAATGGTGGGCGCGTATTTTCATCGAATTTTCAGAATTTTATGGGTGTTTCGATAGACAAAGGCGAATTTATGGGATATAATTAACGTTAGCAAACGAAATTTTGTGCCGAGGTAACGGTTTTGGATAAAAAAGACGAGATCATACTGCAGCAGCTTGACGTTATCAGAGAGATGACGGAGCGCAATATGCGCCGCATCGGCGTTGATATATGGAAAAATCCCGCGTCGGAGCCCACCACACTGGTAACGGGCACCCACACGGTTACGGCTAAGAAAAAAGAAAAGGAAAACTCCCCCGCATCCGAGGCGCCGAAAGCGCCGGAGGCACCCAAAACGGCTGCGTCCACAGGCGGCGGCGCTCCCGCTGAGCCCGAAAAAGAGGAGAATCCCAAGGAAAATATCGACGACCTTAAGGCAGAGCTCGACGAATATATCGGCCTTGAAGCCGTGAAGGACGAGGTCCGCGACCTTATCAATATGGTGACGGTGTGGAATCTCCGCCGTCAGCACGGCCTGCCCGCCCCCGACCTTTCCCTCCACATGGTGTTCTCGGGCAATCCCGGCACGGGAAAAACAATGATGGCCCGCTTTATGGCCCGCGTGTACCACTCTCTCGGCATCCTTTCGAAGGGGCATCTCGTTGAGGTGGACAGAAGCGGACTCGTTGCCGGCTACGTTGGGCAGACAGCCATCAAAACGGCCTCCGTTATCGAGAACGCAAAGGGCGGCGTGCTCTTTATCGACGAGGCGTATGCTCTTTCCTCCGGCAAGGGGGAAAACGATTTCGGCGGCGAGGCTATCGAGACGATACTTAAAGCCATGGAGGATAACCGCGACGACCTTGTGGTCATCGTTGCGGGATATACGGACCTGATGGAGGAATTCATCGGCTCGAACCCCGGTCTTGAATCAAGATTCAACCGTTATCTCCATTTCGACGATTATACCACCGACGAAATGATGGGCATCTTTGAGATGCAGTGCCGCAAGAATTGTTACGTCCTTGAAGAAAAGAACGAAACGGGAAGCGAAGGCGAGGGAAGCGAAGGCGAGGAAAGCGCCCGCGAGGAAAGCGCACGTGATGCGCTCCGCGACGCCATCGAGGATGAGAAGCGCGACGAGGACTTCGGCAACGCAAGAGGCATCCGCAATCTTTTCGAGCGCATCCTTATCGAGCAGGCAAACAGGCTTGCCGAAGCGGAAACGGTGACAAAGGAGATACTTATGACCATCACCGCCGCCGACATAGAGAAGGCGCACGAGGGAAAGTGAGCTCGCTCATTTCAACAAAACAAAAAGCCGATACGGTAGCTTCCGTATCGGCTTTGTTTTTACTTTTTCGGAATGTATCCCACGTAGGCAACGGAGATATCCTCCCCGCCTGCGTAAACGAGAATGCCCGTTTCCGCGTCCTCGGTGATGTGGAAGCTTCCGTAAACGGCAAGTGCGTCAAGAACGCGCGTTGCGGCGGAGTTGCCGTCCTCCTTTTTGGAGGTGCAGATAACGGACACCTTCGGTGACACGAGGTCCACGAACTCGCGGCTCGTTGCATCGGGGTTGCCGTGGTTGGGCACCTTCAGCACGTCGGCGTCAAGAGACACGCCCGATTCTATAATGGCAGTCTCGGATATGAACTGAATATCGCCGGTGAAAAGATAGGAAATGCCGCCCACCGTGGCCTTCATCACGAGAGAATTGTCGTTTTCTTCGATCTCGTTAAGCTCCGTGGGGCTGTATACGTCAAAGGAAAGCGCGCCGCCTTCGCCAACCTCGATAATGTCGCCTGCCTTGAGTCCGTCGTAGTTGAGGCCGAGATTTTTCGCCTTCTTTTTCAGCTTGTTTTTGCCCTTTTTGTTTTCCTCGGAATATTTGGGATAGTAAAAGGTTCCGATCTCGTATTTTTCGGCAATGACCTCAAGTGCGCCAACGTGGTCGTCGTTTCCGTGGGTGACGAACACGGCGTCAAGGGTGTCAACGCCGCAGGCGTCAAGGGCGGAGAGGAGCCTGTCGGAATGCTCAAGGTCGCCTGTGTCGATAAGGGCGAAGGTGTCGCCGGATTTAATGAGTATCGCATCGCCGCGGCCAACGTTTATGAAGAAAACGTAGCCTTCAAGGGTGGTGAGAAGCTCTGCTGTGCCGGCGCCGCCATTGCCGCAGGAGGGAAAGGAAATAACGGCGGCAGCAAGGGATATGAGCAGCAAAAGCGCTGCTGCGCGTGAAAGCTTCATTTTACCGTCACCGTCCTTTCTTTTCGCGGGTCAGTGCCAGCGGTGATAGCGGCTCTGACTCTTTTTGTGAAGCCAAATGGCCTTGCCTGTGATGTACAGGACCGTGATAACAACGGCTGCGATCACAGTCGTCAAAAACAGCCGTCCCGTTACGAAGGCGCGTATCTCCTCAAGGAAGAAAAGAAATTCACTTCGCGCCACTGATACGGTGGTTATAAGCTCGATGTTTCCAACGATCTCATCGTTATACATAACGGTGAGTATCCCTGCGACCGCCCCCTCCTTCACGGGAGCCTCCAGGGATTCGAAGCTTGTTTTGTAGCTTCGCTTTATTTCCTTTTCAAGGTCCACGGAAAGGGGCATGTACATAGACATGGATTCCTTCGTCGCCAGCGTAACGTAGTCCGTGGTGCCCGAAAGGGTCACGGGTATCTCGCATATCATCTCCCCTGCCTCCACAAGGGTGACGTTTGCATAGGAGGAAAATGCGTAGTTCAGCATCTTCGCCGCTTCCGTGTAGGAATAGATGGTGTCTGTCTCGGCGTTTGCGTCAGCGCCCATAACGACGGCAAGATAGGTGAGACCGTCCCGCTGCGCCGTCGTAACAAGGCAGTAGCCGCCCTGAGAGGTGGAGCCGGAGTTCATTCCCGCCGCGTCGGGATAGTAGTACTTCAGCACGCTGGAGGTGGATATCAGGTAATTGCGGCTGTATACGTTGCGGAATTCGGATTTGTTCGTTTCGGGGATAACGTACTTTGAGGTGGACGTTATGGTCATGAAAAGGGGAATCTTATATGCCGCAAGTGCGATGAGGGCTGTGTCCTTTGCGGTGGTGTACATTTCCGCATCGTGGATGCCCGAGGGGTTTGTGTAGTGGGTGTTTTTCGCCCCAAGCTCCATAGCGCGGGCGTTCATCATCACCACGAAATCCTCAACGGTGCCCGCAACAAGGATAGCGAGCGCCTGCGCCGCATCGTTTGCGCCGCCAACAAGCATGGCGTAAAGGAGGGATTCAACCGTTATCTCCTCGCCGACCTTGAGGCCGATATTGTTGCCTCCCACGCCCTTGATCATATCCTCGGTGATAGTCACCGTTTCGTAGAGCCTGCCTGCCAGATTCTCCATTGCGATGATGCCGGACATTATCTTGACGGTGGAGGTGGGATACACCGTGTCCTCCGCCGCGTAGGCGAGGATGGTGAAGTCGTTTTCTATGTTATATAAATAAGCGCTCTTGAGATGGTCTGCGGCAAGGTCCACGTCTGCGGCGGTAACGTCGCCCGAAGGCGCCGCCGAAACGGAAAGGGACAGTATGGGTAAAATAAAAAAGACCGCAGAGACAAGAGACAGAAGCCGCCGTGGGAGGGCTCCCCGACGGCTTATATTGCCTTTAATTTTTTTCATGTCGTTTTCGGTTCAATTATCGTTTATAAAATATTCGCGTGCGGCGTCGGCATCGGCAAGGATGGCCGCCGACAGCTCCTCATAGGAGCTGAATTTCTGCTCACGGCGCCGGAAAAGCAAAAGCTCTGTCACGGGGGAGGCGCCGTAAAGGTCATGGTCTCCGTCAAGAAGGTGCGTTTCGCACACCGGCGCATCGGAATCCGACACGGTGGGCTTCACACCAACGTTTGTGACGGCGCAATAAACCGCCCCGCCTATAAAAACGCGGGAAAAGTAAACGCCATAGGGAAGGGCGCAAAGCTCCGGCGGAAGCGCCTGATTAAGGGTGGGCGCGCCAAGCTTGTGGCCGAGGCCCCTGCCGCGGATGACGGGAGAGCATATTTTTACGGGAAGCTTAATTTCCACGTAAGAATTATTTAATGTTGAGATAACGCTTGAGAAGAGCCGTCAGAAGCTCGTCGCGGTCCAGCTTGCGGATGAGGGCGCGCGCGTTATTGTGGTTTGTGATGTACGTGGGGTCCTCGGAAAGGATGTAGCCAACGATCTGGTTTATGGGGTTGTAGCCCTTTTCAACGAGAGCGTTGTAGACCGTTCTCAGGGTCTCCTGCATCTGATTTTCGTTATTGTCGCTGAGGGAAAAGGTGATGGTTTCAGCGCCGGGGATTTTTGCCATGATTGCCTCCGTTTCCGCCGCCTCTGCGGCGGCATTATCCTTGTAAACGGTAAAGGATATTGATACAACTATATTATATAGCAAAAGCCCCGTCATTTCAAGGGCGGGGGATGAATATTATTCGTAAATAATCTTTGACAAGAGCCTCGGGCGCCGGGAGAAATCGGGCAAACATGATTGAAAAAAACGTTTATCTGTGATAATATATGTGTGGTAATATGAAAGCGGAGGAAAACCATATATGGCTATCAGACTTAATGAAGATGCGGAAGTTGTCCGCATGATAAAGGAAGGTCTTCGCGAGCGCGGAGGATACTGCCCCTGCCGCCGCGAATCCACCCCCGACACGAAATGCATTTGCCGCGAATTCAGAGAACAGATGGCGGATCCCGATTTCGAGGGATATTGCCACTGTATGCTCTACTATAAAGAAAAGGATAAAGCCTGAAAAAAGAAAGGAACGAAAAAATGTCTGTTATTAAAGTCACAACCGAAACCTTTGAAGAGATCGTAAAAAAGTCCGAGGTCCCCGTGCTGGTTGATTTCTGGGCAACCTGGTGCGGCCCCTGCCGCATGATGACTCCCGTTATCGAGGAGATCGCAGAGGAAAGCAACGGCGAATATAAAGTCTGCTCCGTTAACGTTGACGACGAGCCCGACCTTGCGGATGAATTCGGGATCAACGCTATCCCCTGCTTCGTTGCCATTGCAGACGGAGTTGAGTGCGGACGCACCCTCGGCGTGAAGCCCAAGAGCGCGGTGCTTGCGCTTTTAGGCCTTTGATGCCTCTCTTTGAGAAATGACAAAAGCAAATAAACTGAGGCTGCTCATTGCGGCGTGCCTTTCCACCATAGTCCTTGCCATTGTGAATTCCTCCTTTGGCTCAATGCTTGGCCCCATAACGGATCACTATCTTGGCGGCGACGGCGCAAGCCAGGGATACCCCAATTCCGCAATGCAGATCGGCTGCATCACCGCCGTTTTGCTGCTTATGTTCTTCGGCGGCAGGTTGAACACTAAGGGAAAGGTCCTTCTTCTGGCCGTTTCCGCCGTGCTGATGAGCCTTCTTATGTTCGCCCTTGGCACAGCACCCTCCTTCGGCGTGTTCGTGTTCATTTTCGGCGTTGTGGGCCTCACATACGGCACCGCAGACGTTATGGCGTCTGCCCTCGTTGCCGATGCGTACGGCGACAGATCCTCGGGCATGATGTGCCTGCTTCACGGAAGCCACGGCGCTGCGGGCATCGTTGCCCCCATCGTCGTTTCCGCCACCCTTGCGGGGACGGACCGCTGGAGCCTGCCGTACACTCTTATCGGCGCGTTCGTTTTGGCGGTTTCGGTGTATCTTGCGCTGGTGCTCACCGCCGAGAAGAGGACTGCTCCCGCAGGCGGCAGCTCCTTCATCAAATTTGAGAAAAAGCTTTTGCCCGTGGCGCTCTCCATCCTCTTTTACGGAGTGTATCTCGTGGGCATGATATGCTATACGGAAAGCTATGAAACGGGCCTTATCCCCAAGGAGGGAAGAGGCGCTGTGACACTTTCGCTCCTTTACGTTGGTCTCACAGCCTCGAGGCTCGTGCTTCCCCTTCTGCACGTCAGCTCCCGCGCGTATCTGCGCGTGGCGCCGCTTATTTCGGCGGTCCTCCTTTTTGCGGGCGTGGTTTCGGGCAACGGCACCGTGTACGTGGTGCTGATGGCGCTTTCCGCACTGGTTGCGGGTGCGTTCATCCCCGTTGCCATTTCCGTTGCCTGTGAGCTTATGCCGGGGCGCACCACAGGTGCATCCACCTGGATAAACCTTGTGATGCTTCTGGGAAACAGCGTTTCCTCGCCTCTCATCGGTGCTGTCAGCGGAGCCTTCGGCATCGGAGCTGCAATGATGATCCCTCCGCTGGCGCTGCTTTTAGCCTTTGCCAGCACCTTCATCTCCGTGAAGGAAAAATAATCGGTTTACGGTACATAAAAAAGCCCGGTCTCCCAAAGGGAGCCGGGCTTTTTTCTTTGTTTTGAGATGCGAAAAGATGCGGATTTATTTTTCTTTGCCGTTTGGATTCAGCTTATAGACCTTGTTTTCCCAGGAGCAGAAGATCTTTTCTTCGTGGGCCCAGTGCTTCAGCTTGCCGATGCCGTTTCCGTTTTTGTCTGTCACCTCGTAGTAGTAAACGCCGTTATACCAGTCGTAGCAGAAGCGCGTTGCCTTGTACGTGCCCGACGAAAGATATTCGCTGCACCACACGTCCAGCTCCCGCTTGCTTTTTGCGCCCTTCACGGGACCGCCGAAAAAAACGGAGAGCGGGGAGAGCACCGCCGCAAGGATAAGGAGCGCCGCCGCGGCACATAAGCACCGCCTTGCGGGCGGAAGCGATGCTTTTTTGAGGGAAACGTATATGAGATGCGCGGCGAGAGCACCGGCTGTAAGCGTGATAAACGCAAGAAATGCGGAAAGCGTGAGCATAAGCCTGCCGTAGCCGGAAAGCGCAGCTTCCGTTACTGCACCCGTAAGCATCGCAGCCGAAAGGACGGCGGCCGCCCACGAGGGGGCGCCTAAGCGGCAGAAAAGGTACAGAGCCGCACCTGCGGCAGGAAAAAGGAACAGCGTGTGCCCGAAGGGGACGGCGCCGCCCGAAAAAACGGTGACGCATCCAGAAAAGGCACAGCACACCGAAAACACCGGCAGCAAAGCGGTGAATATCTTTTTTGCGGCAGTCATCATAGCGTCCTCCCTTCTCTTCAGGCTCCTTCATAATTTTAGCAGATAAAAAGTCCCCTGTCAATCGACGCGGATGCCTGCTTTTTTGCGGCGTGCGCCGCTTGCGCTATTGCATTTTTTTGCGCACTGTGGTATACTTTTCGGAGAATAAGATTTCAATTATTTCATATAAAGAAAGGTCAGGATATACTTATGGCAAAGATCCTCGTTGAAACCTCCGCACGTCACGTTCACCTTACTCAGGAGCACATCGATATTCTCTTCGGCGCAGGCCACCAGCTCACCGTTAAGAAGATGCTCTCCCAGCCCGGTCAGTTTGCTTGCGAAGAAAGAGTAGACGTTGTAGGTCCCAAGAAGACCATCCCCAACGTTTCCATTCTCGGACCCGCACGCCCCGCAAGCCAGGTTGAGGTTTCCCTTACCGATGCAAGAACTCTCGGAGTTTCCGCTCCCGTACGCGAAAGCGGCGACGTTGAAGGCTCCGCTCCCTGCAAGCTCGTTGGCCCCGCAGGCGAAGTAGAGATCGATTGCGGCGTTATCGCAGCAAAGCGTCACATCCACATGACTCCCGCAGATGCTGAAGAAGCAGGCGTAAACGACAAGGACGTTGTAAGCGTTAAGATCGAGTCTGACGGAAGAAGCCTCGTGTTCGGCGACGTTGTTTGCCGCGTTTCTCCCAAGTTTGCTCTTGCAATGCACATCGACACCGACGAAGCTAACGCAGCTTGCGCTTTCGGTCAGTGCTACGGTGAGATCGTAAAATAAGTTTACAAAAAAAAGGCACCCCTTTGGCTCCTTCTCATAAGGATGTTTGTATTTTGTAGGGGCGATTCACGAATCGCCCACTGAAATACGCAAAACAAAAACTACGGACACACATAAATTTCGGCAGAGAATTTGTTTTCTCTGCCGATTTTTGTTATAATGGGAGCAGCAAAAAAGCCTCCCTCCGAGAGGGAGGTGGCACGCGAAGCGTGACGGAAGGAGCCTGCGTGACTTTAGATTTGTACTAACTTCATTGTAACGCACTCTCCCTCACCCGACTTCGTCGGGAGCTCCCTCCCGGAGGGAGCCTTTGGGAATGTGCAACTTTAGGGGTATGGGCTTTGCCCTATGCCTTTGTAATACAAAGGCGAAACTGGCGATAAATGAGGAGGAAAATAATGGAACAGCATTTACCTGAAGAGCAGTTGATTGAATATGTAAAGCCATATT
>JAZMZX010000045.1:0-6124 GCA_045586225.1 Eubacteriales bacterium | reverse complement strand
CGAACTTTTTGAGCCACTCCAAAACCGTGGGTCGCGGGTTCGAATCCTCCTGCCCCTGAATCAAAAAAGCCGTCCGAAAGGACGGCTTTTTTGATTCAGGGCCAGGGTGTAAGAGAAATCGTGCGCGCGCAGCGCGACGCGGCGACGTTTGCGAGCCTCGCGAGCAAACTCGCGCCGAAAGGCACTTGTGCCTTGAGGCTTAGGTTCAGAATCCTCCCCCGAAATTGGGGAGCCACCCAATAGGGCGGTTTTTGTTTTCAGCAGCAGAGGCTTGAGAACGTTCAGAATCCCCCTCCCCCCACGTCTGCGAGCTGTCTTTTGTGAAACGGTTGAACATTTCGCGGATATATGGCATAATTGAATGTAGAAAGGCGGTGGCAGCAAATGAAATTTTCTCATTGCGACATGGACGATAAATATCTCTCGCTCCACGACTGCGTTGCGGAACGGGCATATTTTGAAAACGGTATATTGGGCTTTGAATTTCCCGACGGATTTTGGGTCTCGCCCGACCATCCCGAAAGCGGTCTGTCCGATCTTGTGAGAACGGATCTTTCAAAGGTTGAGTACACCTTGGAAAACGGCGCGGACTTCGACATTACCGTATACGTTTTCAGGAAAAACCTTTTCGGTAAAACGATCCGTGTTGAATGGACACTTCAGGAATTGATAAATAACATAAACAGCGGAAAGTGCAGGCTTGAGTTTTTGTATCAGTACGTTGGCTTTAATTCAAGAATAATCGAGTGCGATCTCAGGCTCAATAAAAAGCCGTATCACAGGGAGTGCGTGATGAACGTTTACGCCCCGCAGATCAGTTATTATTGGAACCGTCTGCGAGAGGACAGAGTCTGGTAGTCTGTCCTTGCGTAAACCTTGCGGGCGTGACGGATCCTCTCTCCAAACGTTAACGCCCGATTAATGCCACGTTCATTTATCATTGATATACTTGGAAATAGGAAAGGAAGTGATACCTTGAACAGCACAAGATCATCCCTTCGCCGAATGTTCTATTTCAAAAAGATCGGCAGCGAAAAAAAAAGAGACCTGATGCGCGAGCTTGAAGGGGAGCCCGACGGCGTTTCCCGGGCGCGTGCCTTGGAATACGAAACCGACGGCTTCAAGCTTTATCTTTTCATCCTCATCTGTGCCATCATTTCCGTTTCCGCGGCGGCGCCCGTCCTCTTCGTTATGGAGGCTGCCCTGGGATACGGCCTCTTGATCTATCTTAGTTACGCGCTTTATGCAGCGGAGCTGGTGTCGATCCTTTACGGTGTTTTCAGCCGCAGGATAAGGATACGGGAGTACATATGCCATATCGTCCTTTTCGTGCTTCAGCTTCTGCTGACGGCAGGCGGCACTCTTTTCGTTTTCGCAAAGCTTGCCGAAAGCCTCGGATCATTCTGAACATAATGGAAGAGCTGAAGTTTATTTTAGTCAAAGACCCCGCCGACGAAGACCTTTCACGTCTTTCCGACCTTTTGGCGTCGGAGGAGGACGCACCCTTCATCAGTGTCGATAGGGATAATTACAGAAATTACGTCACAAGCACAGATGGCGTGACCTTTTATAAGGTGTATCGGGGCGAAAGCCTTGCGGCGGCGCTCCAGTGCGAGGTGACAAACGGCGTTCTTTACCTTTGCGTTGCCGTTTTGCCCCGATGCCGAAGGGAAGGTATCGCCACGGCGATATTGACTCACCTTCAGCGACAGTGGCACGGCAGCATCGAGGCATACGTGGACGAAAGAAACGTTCCGTCTGTGAAGCTGTTTCAAAAAGCGGGATTTACCCCATCGGGCAAGGACGGGGAGCTCGCCCTGCTCGTTTATAACCCTCACTCCAAATAAAAGCCTCCGCTCCGCGGAGGCTTTATTTTTGCCGACCTTTGACTTTGACACCTATTTATAATATAATGTAATCGTAAAACCCCGTACGGAGAAAACACGATGAAAAAAGCAGTTATATTCGATCTTGACGGAACACTGATGCACACGCTTCCCGACATACACGCATCCATCGTCCTGATGCAGAAGGAGCTTGGCTACCCCGAAAGCACCTATGAGGATACCGTTGGCGGCATAAACCGCGGCGCGAGATTTCTCGTTGCCCACGCGCTCCCCGAAGGTGAATCGGATGAGGCCGTAGACCGCGCCCTTGCCGTTTACACGGAAAAATATAAATCCCATTACGCAGATACCTCCCGGCCCTACGAGGGCGTCGGTGAGATGGCGGCAAAGCTTAAAGAGCGAGGCGTGAAGATAGCGGTCCTTTCAAATAAACCCGACCCGTTCACGAAAAGGCTGGTGAGCCTCCACTTCGGTGATACCTTCCCCATCGTGATGGGGCAGGGCGAGTACGCGCCCAAGCCAAGCCCCGAGGCTCCCTTTGCCATTGCAAGGGCTATGGGAATTGACCCCGACCGGGTAACCCTCGTTGGCGACTCGGATATAGACGTTGCCACCGCAAAGGCATCGGGCATGGACATCATCGGCGTAAGCTGGGGATACCGCGACCGGGAGACCCTGCGCCAAAGAGGCGCAGACGTTATCGTCGGCACAGCCGACGAGCTTTACGAAGCAATAATAAATGACTGAGAATACGGAGGAAACGAAAATGAAGACGTACGGCAAAAAAGTGTGGCTTATCCCCGATGCCTTTTTAGGCTCCGAATCGGCAAACGAGCTCATAACCCACGAGGCGGTGTGCGTTATCAATACGTCGCCGGTGGAGGCAACCGTAAGCCTTACCGCCATCTTTGAGGACAGAGACCCTATGACGGGGCTCGTTGCCACCTGCGGTGCAGGACGTACCCACCACATCAGACTCGATAAGATAAGGGACGAAAACGGCGTTGGCATCCCCCTCGATACCCCCTACGCCCTTTTGGTCGAATCAAATACCCCCATCGTGGTGCAGTACAGCCGTCTTGATGCAAGTCACGCGGAGCTGGCGCTGATGACGACGATGGCGTGGGCGCCCGACGAAGAATAACCCCTGCAAAAGATTCGGCGGCGTCAAAATATCACAATAATACGTCCCTGCATTCGCATACCCCCGCGAATGCAAGGGGAGGATTCCGCCGAAATTCAGATTTCTTTGAATTTCTGCGGAATTTTTTTACGGGAGTGAAAGATTCGCCGCGTAAAAATCGACATATAGGGTGAGAACACAGGAGCTTACGAGCTCACAAGTTCACGAGTTCACGAATTCACGAATTCACGAAAGGAGGCTTTGCCGTGCAGGATAAAACCATAGTGAATATGTTTTTTGCTCGCGACGAGGGCGCGATCTCGGAGCTGAAGTCTAAATACGGACGAATGATGGAAAGCTATGCGAGAAAATGCCTTTGCGATAAACGGGACGCGGAAGAGGTCTGCAGCGATACACTCACCGATATATGGAATTCGATTCCGCCGGAACGGCCAAACCGTCTTGGAGCTTTCGCAATGACGGTGCTGAAAAGAAAGGTCCTTGACAGGATTAAATACGTTTCACGGGCGAAAAGAGACAGCAAAGCGGAGGTGCTTTTTGCTGACTTTGCCCCCGAGGGCGCCTCGGAAAGCGCCGAGGACGTTTATATGTCGAAGGAGTGCGGCACCGTTGAAGAGTTCCTTAGGGGAGAGTCAAAGGAAAACAGAATAATCTTTGTGAAAAGATACTATCTCGGACGAGACCTCGCGTCGATAGCGGACGAAATGGGAATGACGGAGAATGCCGTCACCCTCAGGCTTTCCCGCGCGCGGGGACGCCTTTTCACATACTTACAGAAGAAGGGGGTGCTGAAGTGAGTAAGTATATGGATTATATCAGAAGAGAAGTGGATAGCTTCAGCGATGCTGTCATCACCGAGGCTGTGGAGTATAACCGCGGAAGCGGTGCGCTTCCCGCCTTTTACGTGGGTACAACGAAGGATACGGTGAAAAATATCATCTCCGTCGCCGCCTCATCCGTTGCGGTCGCGGCTGTCGTCATCGCATTTATGTTGATGCGGCAGAGCATCACGCCGCCCCCCGTTGACACGACGGGCGATACCGACGGCATCGAAACCACCGCCCCCGTGGAATCCGAAACGGAAATTGAGACGGAAACTGAGATGGAAACGGAAACGGAGATGGAGATGGAAACTGAGACGGAAACAGAGACAGAAACGGAGACGGAGACGGAGACGGAAACAGAGACTGAAACAGAGACGGAAACCGAAACTGAAGCTGAGATCGAGACGGAGCCGCCCGAGATCAAAACCACCGAGGACGGACTTTACGAATACTATGTAAATGCTGATGGGAACGTAACGATAGCAAAATACCTCGGTGACGAGAAGGAGGTCGTCGTGCCCGAAACGATAGGAGACATTGACGTTTCCGTTATCGGAGAGGGGGCGTTTTTCGGCGGTGATATGAAGATCGTCTATATGCCTATGCTGGGAACCATCGAAAAGAGCGCCTTTGAAGAGTGCGACAGCCTTGAAAGCGTCTACATTTCAGGCGTTGCTTATATAAACGAACGTGCATTTTACGGTTGCGAGAAGCTGACGACAGCGGAGCTCGGATATTTCCTTGGCTGCCGCTTCATCGGAGACTACGCATTTTACGGATGCGATCTTCGGGCAATATCGTTCCCGCTGACGGTATATGACATTGGTGCGTACGCCTTTGCGGAAAACAATAATCTTGAAAAGATAGAGTTTCCCACCTCGCTGGCTACATCGGGCAGCTACGATTCTATGACGCTTGGCAAATACGCCTTTTCGGGCATAGCCGCCTCGAGTGTTACGGTGTACAGATACGTTGAGTCGATTCCCGAGGGGGCATTTGCAAACAACAGAAATCTGAAGTCGCTTTATATAAGAAGCGGTGTTGAGGTAGTCGGAGAGTACGCATTTGGAAATTGCTCCTCCCTTACCGAGGTGCTGGTGGCAGATTCCGTTTCCGAAATAGGAAAAACAGCCTTTGACGGATGCCTGTCCCTTTATTATGTGACCTATGTGGGAAAGGAGAGCAAGTGGGAAGCCATTGCGGGATCCCTTGATCTCGGCGACGCAAAGGTGGACTGTATCGGCGACGCGAGCGCGATGATAAGGCAGGCGGAGGGTATCGAGACGGTTAAGCTTTCCTCCGTCCTTGAAAAATACGGACTCAACGGGTATGTATATGAATCGAAACGTGAACATGAGTGCGTGCGTACAGATGAGATACTTACCGATTTTGATGGCGGATATTTTTTCAGTGTGAGAGGCACCGGAGATAAGGAATATATGATGGTTAAGCTTTATCCGGACACTTGGAAAGTTGAAAAGCTTTGGTTGCCATCCGCAGAGGACGCCGACGCTTATTTCGATGATCTCCGCCGCAAAAAGCGCGGTCTCGAAACGTCGGAATATTCGATATATCTCGGAGGCCCCGCCGGCGATGATAATATGTACGATTCTTCCGAGGACGTTTATATCCTCTATAAGGACAGCGGTGAAGTCTTCAAGATATACGATCTTTATACACCTGACGAGGCGGACGCATACAGAGACGAAACGGGAACCCCTCTTCGCGAGATACCCGTTTCGGTAGAAGAAGCGGCTGTGTGGAACGGACGGCTTCTGATAGGCCAGGTCTGCGCAGGCAACAGCGAGATGGGAGTGATCCTTTTCGATCTCGAAACGAAAGAGACAAACTATTTCCACTACTATGAATTCTGCGGTCTTACCGGGGACACCCTTCACCTTGAGAGTTTTATAGAAGGGGCTGCTCAAATGGGACCGCCCGAAGAGCTGAGCTTTGAGCCCATCGACATTTCGCCTTATCTTGACGCGTATAAGGGGCTCTCGGTGAACTTTTTGAGCTGGCAGGTGAGCAACGCATACTATAACGAGAACTGCGCATTCAACAGCGACGGCACGCTCTTTGCATACGCGGATGGAAGCCGCGACGGAGCTCTGGGATATAACGTCCTGACAGTGGTGGATATAGAAAGCGGGGAAGCGGAGGAGTATGTGATTCTTGAATATTGCACGTGGGACTACGGCACGGGAATAGATAACATCTGCTTCACTGAGAAGGGAGATATTTTCGTGAGAGGCGGCAACGGTCTTATGTATATCGTTCACCGTTAAAATCCTATTGACAAAATTCTT
>JAZMZX010000044.1:0-39778 GCA_045586225.1 Eubacteriales bacterium | reverse complement strand
CGGCGGAGAGGGCAGAATGACCCTTGAAATAATGTACGATCTTTTTGCCGAAGCGGAGCTGAAGCGCGAGGGGGAGGTGGCGAGCGACGCATACAGCTGCACCTGCCTTTCCCGCTGCGAATATAAAACCTCCGAGTATCTTGCTCCCGTGGCGGCGTTTTCGTCATCGTTTTCGGTGAATGAGGTGGCAAACCTGCCGCGCGGCGGAAGGGTGGAGCTTATCACGGGCTGCCCGTCCGTCGAGGGAGTGACGGTGAAGGGAAGCCGCCTTTCCGTGTCAGGGAGCCTTTCGGGCGTGGTGACGCTCTTTTCGGGCGGCGAATACGAAACCCTCCCCTATACCGTCCCCTGGACCTGCGACGCCCCTCTTTCTCCCGAAATAAAGGTGAAGGACCCCGCCTCCCTCGTTTTCCGCGGCGATACCTCGCAGCTTAGCTTGACAGCGAGCGCGGACGGCGGTCTTCACGTAAACGCGGAGGTGGCGCTTGCGCTGTGGGCGGCAGAGAAGAGAACGGTCACAGAGGTGGCGGCGCTGACGGTGACGCCCTCCGCGGTGAAGAGATGCGACGCCATCACCGTGTACTATCCGGAGCCGGGCGAGGAGGTGTGGGACGTGGCAAAGCGGTTCCGCGTGCCCGGATCACGGGTGGCCACCGACGATAATACGGACGAAAACGGCAGCCTCTGCCGCGCGGTTGTGATCTGAAGCCCGAAAAATTGTGATTTTTCCCGATTTGCGGTGCCGCCCCCGACGGTTTTATGATATAATGTAGGGGAAAAGCGTAAGCACAAAGGAGGAACCAATGAAGGCGGCGGTCATAGGATCAAGAAGCATAAGGATAGCGTGTCTCGACGACTATCTTCCCGGCGGCATCGATGAGATCGTTTCCGGCGGGGCTGTGGGCGTGGACACTCTCGCGAGAGATTATGCGCGACGGCACGGACTGCGCCTGACGGAATTCCTTCCCGACTACGAAACGTACGGAAGGGCGGCGCCCCTTCGGAGAAACGACGAGATCATAGACTATGCGGACGTTGTCTTCGCTTTCTGGGACGGTGAATCCCACGGCACCCGCTACGTTATCGAAAAATGCAGGGAAAAGGGGAAGCGGGTCAGAGTCTTCAAGGTCGTAAAATAAGGCGTGAAAGCGGCAAAAGGAGGAGCTTGGCTCCTCCTTTTTTTGCGTTTCCTGCCTTGATGCAAAAAGGGCGAAAATCGGCCGAAGGATGGATAAAATTGACAACAGACCTCCAAAAAGCCATAAAAGAAGGCGAAATGGGAGCAATTTTGAAAAGTTTGTGCAAAGTGCGCAGACGTAAAATTTTCGCGCCCGAATTTGTGCAGTGTGCACAAACAAAGGCCTTCGCGGCCCTTTGGGAGCGCAGACGCCGCGCTCTGAAGGTTTGCGAAAATGAGGGTAAATATAATTTACCGCGCCCCGAAGCGCTCGGCCGCGGCACTACAAAATGTGCTCAAAACGACTGAGGTGACCCTATATTGTGTGGTGTAAAACGCAAGAGGGTAAATGATAGTTACCTCAAAAGCGGGCGTTTCGAAAGCCGTTTTTGAGGAGGAAAGTATTTCTTATTATTATAATATATTTGTAGTAAGAGACGGGCTTAAAAGACCCGTCACAGGCTATTCATTTGTCCTTCACAGACTTTTGGGGATGCTTGACAGATTTTTTTGCATATGATAAGATGTCATTATGAAAATTGGCGTACTCCCCCTTTCTTCACGGGGGCGGGTTTCATCAATTATTCATAAAAAGGCGTCGGAAACGATGCCGACAGGCGAAAAAGCGCAGCGTTCCCGAGGCTTACGGCTTTCGTGAGCTGAGGCCGCAAGTCGGGAGCGACGCTAAACCAAGGTAGGAGGAAGTTCTATGAAAAGAACACAGCTTCAGAAGCTCATGGCTTTTTTCCTCGCTTTTTTGATGCTCGCAGGTACGTTCACTGTAATGATGCCCGTTGCAGCAGCAGAAGAAGGAAATGAGTCGGAAGAACAGAAAGACACTTCGAACAACAAGACGCTCGCTGAGATGAGTGACGCGCTCAACGCGATCTCGTATCTCGAGTATCTTCGCGAGTATGGCGAAAAGCCCCGCGCAACAAAGGAAGTAGTCCTCGATGCAGCTGCATACAACGCAGAGAAGACTGACGCCACCGTTGAAGTGTACAAGGACTACGAGGGTATGGCAGGCGACAGCCTTTATATCCCCGACGTCGGCAAAGTAACCTGGGATGTAGAGATCCCCGAAACCGGTAAATACGCGGTTGAGCTCGTTTATTACCCCATCAGCAATAAGGCGAACTCCATCGAGCGTATGTTCTACATCAATGAAGAGGTTCCCTTCGCAGAAGCAAGATATCTTGCTATGACGAAGATCTGGAAGAATGAATATGCAAAAGATGAAAACGGCAAGGATAAGTTCATTGCCGACATCAACGGCAACGACATTCGTCCCGAGACCTATGAGGATCCCGAATGGGTAACCTACACCTTCATCGACAGTAACGGTTACTACTCCGCTCCCTTCGAATTCTATTTCGAAGAAGGTGCAAACACCATCGCTCTCGAAGCAGTTCGTGAGCCCGTTGTTATCAAGTCTATCAAGCTTTATCCCTGCGAGGATGCTCCCACCTACGAACAGGTGCTTGCTGAGTATCAGGCAAAGGGATATAAGGAAGCCGTTACCGATCCCATAAAGATCGACGCTGAATTCACCAGCGCAACGTCTCACCAGACTATCTACCCCATCTACGACAGAACTTCTTCTATCACCGATCCCCAGGACCCGGTTCTCGTTAAGCTTAACACCATCGGTTCCGATAAGTGGCAGAAGGTCGGTCAGTGGATCGAGTACGATATTGAAGTACCTGCAGACGGTCTTTACACCATCGCAGTCCGCTTCAGACAGGCTGAGCTTTCCGGTCTTTACGTATCCCGCCGCCTCTACATCGACGGCAAGCTTCCCTTCGAAGAATGTAACTATCTCCAGTTCGGTTACTCCACCTCTTGGCAGTCCAAGAGACTCGGTGAGGACCACGAAGGCGACACTCCCTATCAGTTCTACCTGACCAAGGGTAAGCACACCATCAGATTCGAGGTTGCTCTCGGCGAGCTCGGACCTGTTGTCCGTGACGTAAGTGATACGCTTGAAGTTATCAACGAAGCCTACCTTTCTATATTAAAGCTCACAGGTACAAACCCCGACTCTTACCGTGACTACGGCTTCTCCCGTGTAATTCCCGGTACGATCAAGAACCTCGTTCTTGAGGCAAGAAACCTTGAGACCATCATCAACCAGCTCGAATCCATGAACGGCGTTGCCGGTGAAAACACCGCAACACTTACCGAGGTTCAGCGCCTTGTTGAAAAGATGGCAACCGATGAAGACGAGATCGCTCCTAACCTTGCAACTCTTAAGTCTCACGTCGGTACTCTCGGTACTTGGGTAAACACCGTATCCAAGCAGCCTCTTGAAATCGACTATATCTCCGTTCAGCCTGCATCCGCAGAGCTTCCCAAGGCAGAGGCGAACTTCTTCCAGGCTATCTGGTTTGAGATCCGCTCCTTCATCGGAAGCTTCTATACCGACTATAACTCCCTCGGCTCCACCGTTGAAGTAGACGAGAGCAACTCCGTTGAGGTTTGGGTAGTTACCGGTCGTGACCAGGCTCAGATCATCCGAAACCTTATAGATAACGAATTCACTCCCACAAGTGAGATCGCCGTTAACCTTAAGCTCGTTGCCGGCGGTACGCTCCTCCCGTCCGTTCTTGCGGGCGTCGGACCTGACGTATCTCTCTTCACCGGTGACGGTGACGTTATCAACTTCGCGATCCGCGGCGCACTCCAGGGTCTTAACGACAAGCAGTGTATCGCCTGCGAAAAGAAGGGTAAGGAAACCCTCAAGTACGTTGACGGCGGCGATTATGAGTGCGACGTCTGCGGAACCAAGGGCGAAGACAACTGGAAGCTCTTCTTCGAATCCTTCGATACCGTAACCTCCAGATTCTCCAAGGCAGCGACCATCCCGCTCACTCTTTACGGCGAGACCTTCGCTATCCCCGAGACACAGACCTTCCCGATGCTCTTCTACCGCAAGGACATTCTTGCTGACCTCGGCCTTGAGATCCCCAAGACCTGGGACGACGTTCTTGCAATGATCCCCGTACTTCAGTACAACAACATGGAAATCGGTCTCACCGCTGATTACCTCACCTATCTCTATCAGATGGGCGGCCAGCTCTACGCTGACAACGGTATGAGAGTCAACCTCGACTCCAACCTCTCTCTCAATGCTTTCGAGATGATGTGTAACATGTTCACCATGTATTCGCTCCCCGTATCCTACGACTTTGCGAACCGCTTCAGAACAGGTGAGATCCCGATAGCAATTTCTCCCTACACCTCTTATAACCAGCTCGTTGTATTCGCAACCGAAATCGCAGGTCTCTGGGAATTCACCATGATCCCCGGTATGCTCCGGGAAGACGGCTCCATCAACAATACCGCGGTTTCCGCAGTAGTCGGTGTCGTTATCATGGAAGGTAGCGAAAACAAGAAGAATGCTTGGCAGTTCATCGACTGGTACACAGACGCAGAATTCCAGGCAGCATACAGTAACGAACTCGTTGCAGTCCTCGGCGACGCAGGTATGAACCCCACCGCAAACATCGAAGCTCTTGAAGAACTCTCCTGGACCTCCAGCGAGTATGAGAGCCTCCGCACTCAGTTCGACGCCCTCACGGCTCTCCCGAACTACCCCGGTTCTTACATCATCGCCCGTTATACTGACTTCGCGTTCAAGGATGCCTACAACAACAACGCATCTCCCTCTGAATCACTTCTCGGTTACATTAATATAATTAACAAGGAATTCTCACGTAAGCGTGAAGAGTTCGACCTTGAAACTCTCGAGATCGGTGAAAACCTCTCCGAAAAGAGAACACGTCAGGCCCTTGAAGCTATTGATGACATGAAGAAGGCAGATAAGGAAAAGTATGCGGCTGAGATCAAGGCTCTTGAAAACGCGATCGAGGCAGCTCTCCTTGGTACAGCAACCTCTGTTGAGTACGATGCACTCACAGCAGCAGCTGCAGCACTCAAGGCAAAGGATTCCGCACTCTTCGGCGAAGTTGATGCATACATCAAGGACGCTGTTGCGGCACTCTATTCCTACACCAAATAAGAAATAATCCGAAGTCAGTAAATCTATATAAGGAGAAACGCTCATGTCAAAGAAAAACGCAACAGCCGTTCAGGAACAGAAAGCTGTATCACGTAAAGACATGACGAGAGCTCAGTGGACCTGGAAAGAAATGAAGAATAACAAAACGGCATACCTGATGGTAGCACCGTTCATGATACTCTTCCTTATATTCACGGTCGTTCCGGTCGTTCTGTCCGTATTCCTGAGCTTCACGTCGTTCAACATGCTGCAGATGCCGAAGTTCCTCTTCCTTGATAACTATATCCGACTCTTCCTCGATGACGATATCTTTATCACGGCTATAAAGAACACACTGATATTTGCGGTAGTAACGGGACCTACATCCTACTTCCTCTCTCTGTTCATCGCATGGTTCATCAACGAACTTTCCCCGAAGATCAGAGCTATCGTAACACTTATATTCTACGCTCCGTCCATCGGCGGTAACGTATATCTTATCTGGGGTACGCTCTTCTCCAGTGACTCCTACGGTTGGGTAAACGGTTGGCTCCTTAACTGGGGTATCATCGACCAGCCCGTCCTCTGGTTCTTCAATGCAGATTACGTAATGCCCCTGTGTATCGTCGTCGCCCTCTGGACGTCCCTCGGTACATCCTTCCTCTCCTTCATCGCAGGTCTTCAGGGTATCGATAAGGCACTCTATGAAGCCGCTGCGGTTGACGGTATCAGAAACCGTTGGCAGGAGCTTTGGTACGTAACACTTCCTTCCATGAAGCCGCAGCTCATGTTCGGTGCCGTTATGGCGATCACCGGCTCCTTCGGCTTCGGCGGTGTCGTTACCGCTCTGGCAGGCTTCCCGTCTGTTGACTACGCATGCTGGACCATCACTCACCACCTGGACGACTACGGCGGACAGCGTTGGGAAGTTGGTTACGCTTCCGCGATCGCGGTGCTCCTCTTCGCAATGATGATCGGTGCAAACATGCTCGTTCAGAAATTACTCTCAAAGGTAGGACAGTAACATGGCAAAAAGATTAAGAACAAGAAACCATAAAGTTGTCCTTAACCGCTCTGTCGGCGGTGACATGGGAATCACTGTATTCCTCACCATCATGGGCGCGTTCATGTTCCTCCCGATGCTCTACGTTATCCTTCAGGCTCTGAAGCCTCTGGATGAGCTCTGGATGTTCCCGCCCCGCTTCTACGTTATCAACCCCACCCTCAAAAACTTCACGGATCTGTTCTCTCTCATGTCAGATTCCTGGGTTCCCTTCTCGAGATACATATTCAACACCGTGTTCATCTCCGTTGCAGGTACTGCAGGTAACCTCCTGTTCGCATCTCTTGCTGCGTACTCCCTTGCAAAGCTGAAGTATCCGGGCCGCGACTTTATGTTCAACATCGTTGTTAAGTCCCTGATGTTCAACTCCACCGTTACCGGTATCGCAACCTTCATCACGATGTCCATCCTCGGTTGGGTCGACACTTATTTCGCAGTTATCGTTCCCTCGTTCGCGTTCACGCTCGGTCTTTACCTCATGAAGCAGTTCATGGAAACCAACGTAACGGACGCAGTTCTTGAGAGTGCACGTCTCGACGGTGCATCCGAGTTCTACGCATTCTGGGTAATCGCAATGCCGATGGTTAAGCCCGCATGGCTTACACTTATCATCTATTGCTTCCAGGGTCTCTGGAACTCCGGCGCATCCATCTACATCTACTCCGAGCAGCTCAAGACTCTTAACTACGCTATTTCCCAGATCACTGCAGGCGGTATCGCCCGTGCAGGTGCGGCAGCAGCGTCTACCGTTATCATGATGATGGTACCGATTCTCGTATTCGTTATCTCCCAGAGTAACATCATTGAAACGATGGGCTCCAGCGGAATGAAGGACTAAGGAAGGAGATCACAATGAAAAGAAACGTTATTTCCTTGCTTGTCATCGTCCTTACGATGATCATGCTGGCTACATCCGTAAGTGCAGCAGCATACGCTACTTACACCTATTCCTACGACGGATTCGCACTTCTTTCCCCCGACGCTTACGTTCCGGACAGACTTGTTGATTCCAATTACATGGGTCTCGATCTCGCCCTCGACGATCCGAGAGACCTTGAGGTCGATAAAGACGGTAACGTTTACATCGTAGACGGTATCGTTGGCAGAGTCATCGTAACCGACCGCTACTTTAAGGTTAAGTTTGAAATCTCCAACTTCCTTAACGAGCACGGCGTATGGGACCGCTTCGACACTCCCTCCGGCGTTGCGATCACAGATGAATACATCTACGTTTGCGACACCAACAACAACCGTATCGTAATGTTCGACCTTGACGGTAACTACGTTAAGATCGTTCCCAAGCCTCAGTCCAACTACTTCGTTGAAGGCTCTCTCTATAAGCCGGTTGCAGTTGCAGTCGACTCCTATAACAGACTCTTCGTCGTTTCCTCCACCACCTACGAAGGTATCATCGTAATGGATGACGAAGCGAACTTCTCCGGATTCATCGGCGCACAGAAGGTTTCCATCTCCGTTATGGAAAGAATCTGGCGCGAGATCCAGACTGAAGAGCAGAGAGAATCTCAGGAAGAATATATCTCCACTGAGTTTAACAACATCACCATTGACGAAGATGGATTCATCTACGTAACCACCAACTCCATCGACGAGAACGATCAGCAGGCAGCTATGAACGGCCGTTCCACCTTAGGTGACTACGCTCCCGTTAAGAAGCTGAACTCCTCCGGTAACGACGTTATGGGTCGTAACGGATTCTGGCCTCCGTCCGGTGAGGTAAACGTATCCATCTCCTCCACCGCTGCTATCTCCGGTGCTTCCTCCATCATCGACGTTGCTGTCGGTCCTGAAGGAACCTGGTCCATCATCGACGAAAAGAGAAGTAAGACCTATACCTACGATAAGTACGGTAACCTCCTCTTCATCTTCGGCGATAAGGGTGAACAGCTCGGTAACATTTACAACATCGAAGCAATCGCTTACAGCGGCGATGATATCCTTCTTCTTGATAAGTCTAAGGACTGCTTCACCGTTTATAAGAGAACCGAATACGGCGACCTCCTTATAAACGCTCTCTCTCACCAGAACCAGCGTATCTACGACGTTGCAGTTGACGACTGGACCGAGATCCTCCAGCGTAACAGTAACTTCGATACCGCGTATATCGGCATCGGCGACGCTATGTACCGCGAAGCTGAATACGACACCGCAATGGAATACTACAAGTATGCATACAATACCGAAGGTTATTCCGATGCATTCCGCGAAGTTCGTAAGGAATGGGTTGCTAAGTGGATCTGGACGATCCCGCTGATCGTTGTTGCGGTTTGCGTAGCACTCTCCAGGTTCTTCAAGTACGCAGGTAAGGTAAACAAGGAAACTCAGCTCAAGGTCGGCAGAAAGAGCTTCAAGGAAGAGCTTCTCTACGGCTTCCACCTGATCTTCCATCCCTTCGACGGATTCTGGGACCTCAAGCACGAACAGCGCGGCTCCGTAAGAGCAGGTCTCGTTTACGTTGTTGTCACGATCGTGGCATTCTTCTACCAGTCTGTTGGTACCGGTTACATCTTCAATCCCACCGGAAACTTCATGAACATCTTCGCGCAGATCGCGTCCGTTGCTGTTCCGCTTCTCCTCTGGGTTGTTGCTAACTGGTGTCTCACCACACTGTTCGACGGCGAAGGCAGCTTCAAGGATATCTTCATTGCAACATCCTACAGCTTAGTTCCTGTACCGATGCTCGTTATCCCCTCTGTTATCTTCTCCAACATCCTCGCCCTCAACGAAGGCCAGCTCATCACTCTTCTCGTAGCTATCGCGTTCGGTTGGGCAGGTATGCTCATCTTCTTCGGAATGATGGTAACACACGACTATTCACTTCTCAAAAACGTCACAACGACCCTCGGTACCATCGTGGCTATGGCGTTCATCATCTTCGTTGCTGTGCTCTTCACAAGCTTGGTAGCAAGAATGGTAAGCTTCATTTCCAGTATCGTCGTCGAGTTGACGTATCGTTCATAACGGTTAGGAGGAAAATTTCATATGAGAAAATCTGTTAGATTCTTATCAGCGCTCTTGACCGTCCTCATGGTGCTCACATCCGTGGGTATCGGATCAATGATAACGGCAAGCGCCGCTACTCCCGCTTACGACTATCTGACTGTTGAAATGGCAGATCAGCTGGCAAAGCTCGCAACCATGACCCTCTATAGAGAGCAGAACGGTTACAAGCTCTATTGTGACCCCTACACCGGTGAGATCGCCGTTCAGAAGATCGCTACCGGCCAGATCCTCTTCTCTAACCCCTATGACGTTGCAAGCGCCACTGCTGCTAACTCCGCTACGACCAGAGCCGAGCTTCTTTCTCAGATCTTTATCGAGTATGAAGACAGCGATGGAACAAAGAAGGAAATGGTCAGCTACACAGAAGCTGCCGAAAGAGGACAGATCATCGTTAAGAATATCAAAAACGGTATCCGCGTAGAGTATACGATGGGTCGTCAGGAAGCAAGACGTCTTGTTCCCAGAATGATTCAGAAGAACCGTTTCGAAGATCTCATTCTTTCCAAGATCGACTATCAGTTCGACCACGACAAGCTCTTCAACTTCTACGTACTTATGGATACCAGCGACCCCTCTCTCTCCGAGCGTGCGATCGCTGAAATGAAGGCTAAGTACCCCATCACCAACAAGATGGCGGTTTACATCTTCGACTCCAACGCAGCAGACGTTGAGCTTAACCGCTGCGAAAGTATCATCAAGACCTACTGTCCTGACTATACTTACGAAACCCTCGACGAAGACCACGCGCTGACCGAATACGAAGGCACCGACTCCGCTCCGCCTCTCTTCCGTCTCGCTATCGAGTATACCCTTGACGATCAGGGCGTTGAAGCCCGTCTCCCCGCCAACGGTATCCGCTTCGACGATACCTCGTATACCCTCCTCTCCGTAACGATGCTTCCTTACATGGGTTGCATCAGCTCTGAGAATGATGGCTATACCTTCATGCCCGACGGTGCCGGCGCACTGTTCACGGCAAAGGACCTTGCAGGTGTCACCTGGAACCGTGCAGGTCAGATGTACGGACCCGACTTCGCTTACCAGCAGATCACCGGTGAGCATCAGGAAGTTCTCACAATGCCCGTTTGGGGTGCTGTTTCTTCCGAGGATCAGGTTCGCACCGAAACTATCGTAATTGAAGAAGAGAAGACCGTTATCGATGAGGAAACCGGTGAAGAAACCGTTATTCCCGCAGTAACCGAAACCAAGACCTACGATTACACCGAGGACAAGGGCTACGTTGCTATCATCACCGAGGGCGACTCTCTCGCAACCATCAAGTACGAAAACGGCGGTAACCTCCATAAGTATGCTGCGATCTACGCATCCTTCTGCCCGAGACCGTCTGACGAATATAACCTCTCTGAGGCTATTTCCGCTGCATCCAACACCACATGGCGTGTTGAATCCGCAAGAAAGTACGTTGATAGCTACCGTATTAAGTACATGATGCTCGACGGCGACGCAGAAGCAGAAGCTGCAGGCATCACCGATTACTACGAAACCAGCTATTTCGGCATGGCTAAGGCATACCGTGAGTACCTCGAAGGCAAGGGCGTCCTCACCAGACTTACCGATGCAGACGTTGCTAAGAACATTCCCCTTTACCTTGAGGTTCTCGGTACTCTCGAGACCACCGAAAAGGTTCTCTCCATCCCTGTAACCGTTGACACTCCTCTTACTACCTTTGAGAATATCAAGACCATGTATGAAGAGCTGGCAGCAGCAGGTGTTGACAACATCAACTTCAAGCTCACAGGTTTTGCTAACGGCGGTCTCTCCGATGCTACCGTTCCCTATAAGCTTAAGTGGGAAAATGCTGTTGGTGGCGCAGACGGCTTTGAAGATCTTCTCGCTTACGCCGCAGATAAGAACCTCGGAATCTTCCCCGATTTCGACTTCCTCTATGCAGCTAACAACAAGAGCTTCGACGGCTTCACCTACAGAAAGCATGCAGTCAAGACGATCGACGACCGCTACACCAGTAAGCGTTACTACGATCCTATGACTCAGTCCTTCACCAGAAACTTCGAAATCGCGATCTCGCCCTCCGTATTTACTCACTTCTATGAAAAGTTCAGCGAGAACTACAAGAAGTATAATCCCACCGGCATTTCCGTTTCGACTCTCGGTACGGACCTTAACTCCGACTTCGATGAAGACGATCCTTACAACCGTGAAGACTCTAAGGGCTTCACCACCGAGCTCCTCGGATCTATCTCCAAGGACTACGGCGAAGTAATGATCGACGGCGGTAACTCCTACGCACTCGGTTTCGTTGACCACATCGTCAACATGAACCTTAACTCCTCTGAGTTCTTCAACGCTTCCTACTCCGTACCCTTCTCCGGTATCGTGCTCCACGGTTACGTTGAAGCTGCAGGTACTCCTGCAAACGAGGAAGGTGACATCGAGGCTGCTATCCTCAAGTCCATCGAATCCGGTACTTACCTCTACTTCACTCTCGCATATCAGAACACCTCTGATCTGAAGGAAGATGAAGACCTCAACAAGTACTACTCCATCAGATACGATATCTGGTTTGAGGACATCGTTGAAAAGTATTCTTACCTCAACGAGATCCTTAAGGATCTTCAGACTAAGCTTATCGTTGGTCACGAGCTCCTCGTTGGTGAGCGTATCCCCGATGCAGATGAACTCGAGGCTGACCGTATTGCAGCTGAAGAACAGGCTAAGCTTGAAGCTGAGCTTGAAAAGCTTCTCGAAGAAGAGAAGGCAAGAGAGGAAGCTCTCGCAGCTCGTAAGGAAGCAGAAGCTCTCGCAGCTGAGATCGAATCCGCTGTTGAAGATTCCGCAGCCCTTATCGACACTGTAAACGGCCTGCTCGCTGAACTCTTCGTTGAAAAGGCAAATCTTGAAACCCTCACTTCCGATCTTGTAGCTCTCAAGGCTGCTGTTGACGCTGCTGCTAAGACCCTTGAAGATCTCCAGGGTTCTGCAGATACCGAAACCGACACCGAGGCTCCCGAGACTGAAGGCGAAACCACCGATGAAGCTGCTCCCGCAGAAGAAACCGCTGAGGATACTCCTGCAGAAGACGGCGACACCACTACCGACGATACCACTACCGACGGCGCTACCGATGATGAAACCACCGAAGAGCCCGAGGAAGTAGATCCTCTCACCGCTGCACAGCAGGCATACGACGATGCAGTTGCTGCATACGACGCTGCTATCGCTGCTATCAAGAAGTCCGGCCAGGCTATCAAGGATATCCTCGCTGAGGCTGAAGAAGCTGCTGCTCTCGCTGCACGCAAGGTTGAGATCACCGAAGGTAAGGCTGAAGTTGTTGCAAACGTAGCAGTTATCGATGCCGCTATGGTAACTCTCAGAGATACCGCAGCTGCTGCGATCGCTCTCTACGATACCACTGCAAACGACTATGGCTTCGCTGAAGAGGAGGTTCCTGAAGAGGAACCCGAAGAAGAGCTTCCCGAAGAGGAACCCGAAGAGGAACCCGAAGTCCTTTCCAAGTACGCAGTAACCGATGGTTCCATCGTTCTCGTATCCTACGAAGGCGGCAGAAGCTTCATTCTCAACTTCAACCGTTTTGATATCACCGTTGAGATCGACGGCGAAACATATACTGTCGAGGGCTTCTCGGTAGTAGAAATATAAGAAAGGAGCTAAATAATGAATACTGAAGTTAAAAAGACCAAGGTCAAAGTTGAATCGGCTCCTAAAAAGAGGAAAAAGATAGTTTCCCTTGATAAGAAGAAAGCACACGCCGGCTACTGGTTCGTACTTCCCTTCATTATCGGTCTGATTGTCATCTACTTCCCGATGATCTATCAGTCAATCAACTATAGCTTCCACGAAATCAATACACTTCGCGGTGGTGGTTACGAGCTCGTTCCCGTTGGCTTCGATAACTTCACCGAGGCGATCCTGGTAGACTCCACATACGTTCAGGAGCTCTCCACCGGTATCACCCAGATCATCTTCGACATTCCCGCCATCGTAATCTTCTCGCTCTTCATGGCGATCCTGCTCAACCAGGACATGGCAGGTCGAGGACTCTTCCGTGCAATCTTCTTCATCCCCGTTATTATCAGTACCGGTCTTATGTCTGACATCGATGCTCAGAACATTCTTCAGTCCAGTATGGGTAGCACGGGCTCGCAGATTGACGACGGTACAGGACAGAATACGGTTAACCAGATCGTAAACGTCATGGACGTTGAAAGACTCTTCGCGAACATGAAGGTCGGTGCCGGACTCGTTGAATACGTTGTTGGACTCGTTAACGATATTTTTAATATCGTTAACCGTTCCGGCGTACAGATGCTTATCTTCCTTGCCGGACTTCAGTCCATCTCCCCGGCTATTTATGAGTCCTGTCAGATAGACGGTGCAACCGGTTGGGAAACCTTCTGGAAGATCACCTTCCCCATGATCAGCCCGATGATCCTTGTTAACGCTATTTACACCGTTATCGATGCGCTCACACGTTCCGATAACAACGTAATGTCGTACATTTCCCAGGTTTACAACCAGGCGAACGGTACAACCCTTGCATCCGCGATGTCTTGGATGTACTTCATCCTCGTAATGCTTCTCATCGCAGCAGTTGCAGGTATCATTTCAGCTTACGTCTTCTATCAGAAGCGTGACGCATAAGGAGGTACGAAATAATGGATGCTAATAACGTAAAGAGTGCCCCCGTGGTAACGAAAGATACCAAAAATAAGATCAGAGTTGATTATGAAGGCAAGACCTCCGCATGGGAAAGATTCAAGCTTAAGGTCTTCTCCATGTACTTCCTCAAGAACGTTGTTGTAAGAATCTGCACTTACGTTCTTCTGGTAGGTATCGCCTACATCATCATCTTCCCCTTCATCTCCAAGCTTGCATCTTCGATCATGTGCCGTGAGGACTTCGTAGACGCAACGGTTCTTCTCATTTCCAAGAACCCCACGCTTGACACCTATAAGGCGATAATCACCGACAACGACTACTTCCTCGCAATGCTGAACACGTTCGTATTGTCAGGATCCACAGCGTTGCTTCAGACGTTTATCACATGCCTTATCGCTTACGGATTTGCAAAGTTTAATTTCCGCGGAAATAAGATCCTCTTCCTCTTCGTAATTCTTACGATGGTAGTTCCTCACTCCACGCTTCAGCTGGCAATGTTCATGAAGTTCAGATACTTCGACATTTACGGTCTGTTTAAGCTCCTGGGCGGCGGAACCTTCGAGTGGATCGAAATTCTCCCCTTCACGGAACTTAACCTTGTTAACTCCTACTGGCCCTTCATCATCCTCTCCGCAACCGGTCTTGCGTTCAAGAACGGACTTTACATCTTCATGCTTCGTCAGTTCTTCCGCGGCGTTCCGGATGAGCTTGAGGAATCCGCTTACATCGATGGCGCAGGTACTCTCAGAACCTTCGTTCAGATCATTCTCCCTCTCTCCGTACCGATGCTGATCACGGTATTCATGTTTGCCTTCTCCTGGCAGTGGACCGATAACTACTACGTTAACGTCTTCTTCACGACGACGGGTCCCTACACCATGAGAGACATCATCTCCGTTCCTTCTTCTCTCGATACGCAGTATGCAGGTCAGAATATGTACGTTGCAGCTATCAACAACACTGCCGGTATTCTTATCCTTCTGCCCCTTATCCTCATCTACAGCTTCGCACAGAAGTATCTTGTACAGGGTATCGAGCGCTCCGGTATCGTTGGCTAATAAAGCCATATTCAAAATCAAAAAGCCCGTGTGGAATCACACGGGCTTTGATTTTTTTGCAGCAGATGCAGGGCTCACAGCATATGGGGAGGGGACTTGAGTGTATATCAACCAACGAAAAGGCGACTGCAATCGGGTCACAACACCTGCAGTCGTGGCGAGAAAACCCATAAAGTAAAAGAAAGCGGCACCTGCCGGGAAGACTTTATTTCATTCCCGGCAGGCGCCACTATTTTATTCAGAGGATCATTTGAAACGTTATGGTGTACCTATCAATCGTCGCGCTCGCGGTCGCTTTTCAGGATCTTGCCGCTTACAGCATCGATCTCGTAATCGTATTCGTATTCGCCGTGGCGGAATTCGATCTCGTAGACCTCTTTTCCGTCCTCCCGGTCAAGGTTTGAGGAGTAGGAGTACACCTCAACGTCTGTGAGGGAAGCATGTGTGAGAGCGAGAATTTTGGCCTCCTCGGGGGTGATAACGGAGGTGGAATCAACGGCTCTCGCGCCTGCTGCAGCAGGGGCAACATCGTCGTTCATCTCGCGGTCGCTCTTCAGGATCTTGCCGCTGTATGCGTCGACCTCGTAATCGTATTCGTATTCACCGTGATTGAAATCGACCTCGTAAACGTCTTTTCCGTCGTCAAGCTCAAGCTTGCAGCGGAGAGCATAAACTTCAACGTCTGTGAGAGATGCGTGAGTGAGGGCGATGATCTTTGCTTCCGCCTCGCCGATAAGGGCGGGGACGGAGGGCTCGGTGACAGCAGCAGGGGTCACAACGGGGTCCTCTGCGGGAGTCACAACGGGATCAGCCTCAGGGGCAGCTTCAGTCACAACGGAAGCAACGTCTTCCTTCTTTTCGGAGGGAGCCTTTGCCTCATCGTCGTCCCGCTCGCGTTCGCTTTTGATGATAGCGCCGGTGCGCGCATTCACTTCATATTCGTATTCGTAGCCGTCGGCGAAAAATTCGATCTCATAGGTCAGCACGCCGTCGTCGGAATCGAGCTCGCAGGAGTAGCCCTTCACGCTGTCGGCATTGACCTCTGCGTGAGTGAGCGCTATCTCTTTTGCCTTGTCCTTGCCCAGAAGTGTGGGGGAAGCGGAAGTGTCGGTGCTGTCCGCGGAGGAGGACTTGTCCTGCTCGCGCTGACTCTTGATTATGGTGCCGGTGGAGGCGTTGATGTCGTATTCGTATTCAACGTCGCCTGTGCGGAAATCGATCTCGTAAACGGTTACGCCGTCGTCGCGGTCAAGCTCGACCTTGAGACCCTTCACGTCAGCCGCGTTCACACCTGCGTGAGTGAAGGCAATGTCCTTTGCCTTGTCTTCGCTTATAAGTTCGGAGGAGTCGGTTGCGGGCTTGTCGGTGGTTTCGTCCTTGCCGGAGGGCTTGCTGCCGGAATCGGAGCCTTCGCGGTCGAAGCTTACGATAGCGCCGGTGGTGGCGTTGATCTCGTATTCGTGTTCGGTGCCGTCTGCAAGGAATTCAACCTCGTAAACCATCACGCCGTCGTCGAAATCAAGCTCTACTGCCTCAAATCTTGCATCCTTGAGGGCAACGCCTGCGTGCTCAGCGGCAATTTCCTTTGCCATATCCGCGCCGATGTAGGACTTGTCGCTGGCCTCGCCGCTGGTCTGTACGTGGTCGGGAGCGGTGCCGGACTTGTTCAGAAGAAGATTAAGCTCGTTGATGGTGAGGGGAACAAGATCGGCGAAGGTGTAAAGGTCGCCCGTCTTGATGATGTCGGAGATGAGCTGTGCCTTGCCGAGGGTGATGTCATACTCGTCTGCAAGCTCGGAGAGAGTGTCGTTTTTCTCAATAGTCTGGCTTAAAACGGCGCCGCTGAAGGATTCAGACGAAAGGATCGTGTCGATCATTTCGGAAACGTCGCTCTGAAGGTCACGTCCGTGTCCGTCGTCCTTGCTGTCAACGCTGACGAGGATGGAGTTTGCGATCTCGCTCAGGTAGCCGTTGCGGAGCATGGAGCCGATAAGGGCGTTCACAGTCACGTCAAGGCTTGCGCCTTCAAAGTCCATGTCGCCGATAATGAGCTCGCCGTCCTTGTTTTTGGCGGTGACTCCAAGAACTTTTTCGCTCTTGGAAACGGAGATCTCGATGCTGGGATTAACGTCGAGGGAGATGATGGATTCGGTGGTGTAGTTGTTTGAGTAATAAAGACCGCTTAAAAGGGCAAATGCAAATACGGCAGCAGCTGCGGCAAATGCAGAAACGGTCTTCATGACGGAGCGCTTTTTCCTGGTTTCGTTTGTCATGATAATGGCCTTTCCTTTCTGTCCTGAAACCTCAGAGAGGACGGCATCCTTCACGTTGGGGGCAGCGATAGAAAATGCCCGGTTGATTTTTGCGATCAGATCTTTTCTTTTCATTGTTACCGTTCTCCTTTGGTCAATTGTTTTTTCAGCTTGTGTAAAGCTCGCGAATATTTTGAAAGAACAGTTGGCAGGGGAAGCTCAAGCATTGAGGCGATCTCGCGGTGGCGGAAGCCGGAAACAGCGTGAAGCAAAACGATCTGACGTTCCTCGTCGGAAAGGGAGAGCATGCATTCACGGAGAAGGATCTTGTCCTCAGCCGTTGCCTCCTCCTTGTCGTCAAGAACGTTCACCGCATCCTCAATGGGAACGAAGGAGTTTGTTTTGTGCCTGCGAATGCGCATATAGCAAAGATTGCGGGCAATGGTCATGATCCACGCCAGGGGCTTTCCTTCGGGAGTGTAAGCCTCGGCGGAATTCCATATGCTGATGTAGCACTCGTGGAGAATGTCCTCTGCATCGTGCCTGTTCTTAAGAATCGAAAGTGCGTAAGCGAAAACGGAGGATGATGTGGCATCGTAGATGCTGCCCAGCGCATCGGTGTCGCCCTTTGCCACACCGGCAATGTGAGCTTCAAGCTCCTCGCTCTTTGTAAGTATCGTTTCTGCTACTGACGTCAGGTAAAGAAACAACATCGTTTTCACCGCCTTTCGTATAGTTAATGCACGAGCTCATCGTTTTATTGCAGGTCAAAACAAAAAAATTGAATTTTTTTCATGAAAAAGCTCTCTACAATATAATTATAAACGGAAAAAGTCCGCGGTGCAAGAATTATTCCCTAAAAAAAGAGCACGCAGGCAGTGCCTGCGTGCTCTTTTTTGGAGGTGAGAAATGATATATCGTCAGATGATAACGTCTGTTCTGTCGTTGCCCACGAAGAAGAGAGCAACGGTGCCGGGACCTGTGTGGCTGCCGATGGTGGTGCCGATATTGTTGATAACCACCTTGCCATCAAGCTTGGGGAAGCGTGCTTCGACCTTCGCCGCAACAGCCTTTGCATCCTCGATGCAGGCGGAGTGGGAAATGAAGCACTTGCCGCTGTAGTCGAGGCCGCCCTCCGCCCATTCTTCCATCTTGTCAACGATCTTGTCGATAACGCGATTCTTGGTGCGGATCTTGGAGTAAGGAGTAAGGTGACCTTCCTTGTCAACGAAAAGGAGGGGGCAAATGTTCAGCACACCGCCAACGAAGCCTGCCACCTTGGAAACTCTGCCGCCCTTAACGTAGAAGGTAAGGTCGGTGGAGAAGAACCAGTGGTGCAGCTTCAGCCTGGAATTCTCAATGTGATCGCGGAGCTCGTCGATGGTGCAGCCTCCGTCGCGAAGGGAAGCGGCATTTGCCATAAGCAGACCGTAGCCTGCGGAAGCGCCCAGAGAGTCAACGATGTAGAGCTTGCGCTCGGGGAAATCTCCGCGAACGATGTCTGCCGCAGCAAGGGCAGAGCGGTAGGAGCCGGAAATTCCGGAGGAAAGGGTCACGTGCAGAAGATCGTTGCCCTCGGAAAGCACCTTGGTGAAATAATCAACGTATTCGCCAACAGCAACCATGGAGGTCTTAGTGTCGGCCCCGTTCGCCATTGCAGCGTAGAAGTCTTCGCTGGAAATGGACTGACCGAGGTCGTCGGCGTATTCCACTCCGTCAAGGAAGAAGTGGAAGGGAAGATAAGAAATATTGAGCTCTTCAAGCTGTTCCTTCGTAAGGTCTGCGGTGGAGCAGCAGCTGAGAATGTAATTGTTCATATTGGTTCCGTTCCTGTGTGATTATTCTACAGAAATAATGTAGGGGTAAATGGGCTGACCGCCGGGGATAACGGAAACATCAGCATCGGGAATGTGTTCTTCGATCATGGAAGCAACAGCCGCTGCGTCCTCTTCGGTAACGTCGGAGCCGTAGTAAACGGTCACAAGATCACCCTCGCCTGCGTCCTCGCAAAGCTTTGCGATAACCTCCTCAAGAGACTCGGAGGAAACCCTGATCTTGCCGTCCATGAGGCCCAGGAGCTCATCCTTCTTCACGGAGAAGCCGTCCATTTCAGCATCGCGAACAGCGGTGGTAACGGAAAGAGACTTGACCTCGTTCATCATTTCGGTCATAGCCTCGCGGTTTTCTTCGGGATCGCGAGCTCTGTTGAAGGCAATGAGGGCGGAAATACCCTGAGGAACCGTTCTCGTGTCGATGGAGATAACGTTCACGTCCTCAAGAATGTTTGCCACCTGATTTGCCGTCAGGATGATGTTGGGGTTGTTGGGGAGGATGACAGCCGTCTCACAGGGGAAGGAGTTGATGGCGTCGATGATGTCGTTTGCGGAGGGGTTCATGCTCTGGCCGCCGGAAATGATGCGGTCTGCACCCAGCTCGCAGAAGAGATCGGAGAAGCCGTCTCCGGGAGAAACGGCGAACACACCGTAAGGAGCCTTTTCAACCTCGCGCTTTTCCTTAACCTTGGGCTTGGTGGAAATGCCGTCGTGTTGGAGCTTTATGTTTTCGATCTTGGAGAAGCGGAGCGTGCCCAGCTTGATAACGCGGCTGATAACGTCCATGGGGTCGTTGGTGTGGATGTGAAGCTTGAATATCTCGTCGTCGGCAGTCAGCACCATGCTGTCGCCGATGGAGGAGAGATAGGAGCGAAGATTCGAAAGGATAGCGGAGGGGATCGCAGCGTCAAGATCAAGGAGACACTCGGTGCAGAAGGAGAATTTGATTTCCTCGGTGTCGAATTCGTCGAAATCGGCAGCGGAGAGCACAGGCATGTCGGGCATGGGTGCGATCTCGATGGGCTCGCCGGAAAGGGCGTGGCGCATACCGTCGATAATGTGAACGAAGCCACATCCGCCGGAGTCAACAACGCGAGCGCGGCGGAGAGCGGGAAGCATCTCGGGAGTCTTGGCAAGGATAACGGTGGCTCTGTCGTAGATAACGTCAAGAAGAGCCTCGAAATCCTCGGCGTCGATGGGATCTGCGCAGCATTCGCGCATAACGGTGAGAATGGTGCCCTCAACGGGATTTTCAACGGCGGAAGCAGCAGATTTTGCGCCTTCGCAGAAGGCTTCTCTGAAAAGACCCATGTCGGCTTCTTCGTGATTCTGGAAAGCCTTTGCCATGCCGCGGAAGAAGAGGGAGAGGATAACTCCGGAGTTACCTCTTGCGGCGCGCATCATGTCGCGTGCAACGGCTGCGGAATAAGAAGCGAGGGAGGAGGTGTCGTGATTGTGACTTGCGGAAACTGCGCTCATGGTGAGGCTCATGTTTGTGCCCGTGTCACCGTCGGGAACGGGGAAAACGTTGAGATTGTTTACAGCCTCGTGATTTTTGTCAAGGGTGATGGCAGCAGAGAGAAGCAGCTGCTGGAAGAGCGCGCCGTTAACTGATAAAGTATTCATCTCATTCCTTTCCCGAGAACAGCACGTGGCCTGCAAGGCAGCCGATAGCGAGGAAGGAGAGGCATCCTGCGGAAAGAGTCATAACGTTTCTGCGGTGGATGCGGCGGGCAAGAGCGGAATACTGATACTTACCCTGACGGGGAGGATTCTTCATAGAGCGGGCAACGTGGCAGATGTGAGTGTAATACTCGCGGCACTCTTCGCAGGATACGAGATGCTCCTTAACTGCGAGAGTGGTTTCAGGGCAGGTTTCATGATCCTCGTAAAGAGGGAGAAGATCGCGGATTATAGAGCAGGTGTTCATTTAAGTAAAGCCTCCTTGATAAATTGCTTTGCGCGATAGAAAATAACCTTCGCGGAATTGACGGAGATCCCGAGCTTTCTCGCGATCTCTTCGTAGGGGAGTTCTCCGTATATGCGCAGCACGAGAACTTCACTGTATTTCTTGGGCATAGAATCGATAGCGCGGCGAACGTCGTCGATCTCGACCTCCTTAACGAGGCGATAGCCGGGCTCGTCGGAAAGGGGAGCCTCAAGGTCGGTAACGTAAAGGTCGATTATCATCGATTCCTTTGTGGTGGTGCGAAGATACTTGAAGAAAAGGTTCTTCGCAATGGAAGCGAGCCATGTGAAAAGCTCGCACTGTCCGTTGTACTTGCCGAGGGAAACGTACGCCTGATAGAAGGTTTCCTGTGTCAGGTCTTCGGCGGTTTCGGCATTTCTGCAGAGCTTGTAGAGGAACAAATATATCCTGCGATAATGATCACGGTATATTCGCTCAAATTCGATGTCAGGAGCGTTCATATAAATCATCTCTGAGCCTAAAGCTTAGGCTGAAGCCGTAAAATGGCTTACTCGTTCCTTTCTGATTGGTTTCAAAGAGTTAATACCGAAAAGGAGGAAAAAGTTACACACTTTTTTGAAAAATAAAAAATGTTTTTGCCCCGGCAAAACTTTTTGTAATTATATGATAGCATAGTTTCGATTTTTAGTCAATCCGCGGGCAGGATAAACCGGGTTCTCTGTCTTGACAAGTCGGATAATGTGTATTAATATATAAGTAGGAAAATGATTGACTGCATTAATTACAGAATATATCTACCGGCGTTAAAAGAATAGGAGATTTTATGAATTACTACGAGATCACATTGGGCGGCGTAAAAAGAAAGCTCCCTCTTTGCCCCGTTACAGAAGACCTTTACATAGGCGCCTTCGTAACCTTCGGCGACACTGAGCTCACCACTGCCTGCGCAAAGGAGCTCCTTAAAAGAGCCCCCGAATACGACTATATGCTCACAGCAGAGGCAAAGGGCATTCCGATAACACATGAAATGTCCCGTCTTGACGGCGACAGACGTTACTTTTTGGCAAGAAAAGCTCCCAAGCTTTATATGACAGGCGTGTTTGAGGTGGACGTGCGCTCCATCACCACCGCCAAAGCGCAGAAGCTTTATCTCGACACCGCGGAGGCTGAGCTCATCAAGGGCAAGCGCATCCTTGTCGTTGACGACGTTGTCTCCACCGGCGAATCCCTTGCAGGCCTTGAAAAGCTCGTAAAGGCAGCGGGCGGTATCGTTTGCGGCAGAATGGCTATCCTTGCAGAGGGCGACGCCGCAGACCGCGACGACATTATTTACCTTGAAAAGCTCCCGCTTTTCAACGCAAACGGCGAGATAAGAAATACCTGACAAAAGCAGAAATCAAAGAGGAGGGAGTGCCCCTCCTCTTTTTTTGCGCAGAAACGAAAACAAATTCCGCTATGTCCCCGCAAACAAAAGCCCCCACGGATTCCGCGGGGGCTTTTCATATTCATTCGTTTATTCCTTCTCGGGCGCCTTCTTTTCGTCGTAGAATCTCGTGAAGAAGAGCACGTATGCCACCATGGATGCCAGCATTGCGGCCGCGCACACTGCCGCCAGGGAGTAAAACGCCGTGTCGCTGAGGGTGGGTATCAGAAGCATGATCGCAAACATCGAATTAAGTATAACGGTGCAGGCCTTGCCAAACCATTTCGCGCCGGAAACAACGCCCGTTCTGCGCACCGCAAGGTAACCGGAAATGGCCATAAGCAGCTCCTTAACGAAAAGCAGCGCGAAAAGTATCCATCCGAAATTGTGCGCAATAGAGATGCACACCAGCATCGTGGCCTGGGTGAGCTTGTCGGCAAGGGGGTCAAGAAGCTTGCCAATGTCGGAGATCATGTTGAATTTTCTTGCGATGATGCCGTCTGCAAGGTCGGAGGCATAGGACACCGCAAGGGTCATGGCGCAAAGGATATAGTTCTTTTCTATTACGTGAAGATACACTATGACCGGGATGAGAAGCATACGCACCATGGAAAGCACGTTGGGAATGGTGAATATCTTCTGCCCTTTAAGCTTGAATTTTGATTCTTTCATTATCGGTTCTCCTTTCGGGAGCATTTGTTTTGCGCGAAGCCCGTGTCGCCGGCTCCGTGCGGTTTGTTAAGGCATCCGTTTTGCCCGGCGGGGCTTTTTTGCCTCTTCCTTTTCAGCTCTGCCGCCATTCACGCCAACGGAAGCCAGGGGATTTGCCGCAACGGCGCGCTCCATGCCCTCGTCAGCAACGTGGGTGTATATCTGCGTGGTGTTCAGCTGCTCGTGACCGAGGATCTCCTTCAGCACTCTCACGTCCACCTTACCGGACTGATACATAAGGGTTGCCGCCGTGTGCCTGAGCTTGTGGGTGGAGAAGTGCTTATACTGAAGCCCTGCGGCGTTCAGATATTTGCCCACCATCCACTGCACCGTCTTCACGCTGATGCGGTTTCCCTGAGAGGAAACGAAAAAGGCCGTTTCTCCGGGCTTTTTCACGGGCTGAGCCATACGCTCCGGCATATAGTCCTCAATAGCTGCGCGGCAGGCATCGTTCAGATAAATGATGCGCTCCTTGTTGCCCTTTCCGATGACTCTCACAGAGCGGAGCTCCCTGTCGATATCGGGGAATGAAATGCCCACCAGCTCGGAAAGACGCATTCCGGTGTTCAGAAAAAGGGTGATGATGCAATAATCGCGGCTTTTTGTCTTCGAATCGCCGTCCGCCTTGACGGCGTTCAGCAGGTCGAGGCTCTCGTCCAAGGAAAGGTGCTTTGGGAGAGACTGCTTCTTTTTCGGAGATTCAATGTTGGCGGCAGGATTGTTTTCGAGGATGCCGCGCTTCTGGGTCAGGTACTTATAAAAGGCCTTAATGGCAGAAAGCTTGCGCGCCTTAGCCGCAACCTTGTTGCCGCGGGTCTGATCCACGTAATAGAAAAACTCGTATATGTCTGAGGTCCTGATGGAGGAAATGAAGGCAAGGTCGATGCCGCTGATGTCGATGGCATCGAACTCTTCCCCTTCCTTGGGAAGCCTTTCCCGCTCTGCGACCAGATATTTGAAGAACATACGCAGGTCGATGCAGTATTCCTCAACGGTTTTTGCGGAGCATTGCTGTATCATCAGCTTGTAGGAAGAAAACTCACGCACAAGTGCGGGAAGCTCGTTTTTATCAAGTGCCACTGCGCGTTATCTCCTTCCGTTATTTTCGAGGCGGCAAAGATTTCTTTTGTCACCTTATAATTATACAATAATTTCCCCGTTATTGTAAACAATAAAATAGATATTCTGTTAACTTTGTTCGACTGCACTTGCGTTTCTCGGAATATTTATATACAATAGGTGATAGAGTACAAATAACAAGGGTCACGCACTATGTTTTCATTTATAAAAAATAATTCTTATCTCATCGTCCGCCTCATACTGAACCAGTTCGGTATGATGATGTTCGGACTCATGGTCTCCATGGCAGCGGCAGCAGTTGACGTTGCGCTTGCGGGCGGCTCCGGCGAGGTGGGACGCACCGCGATGCTTTGGTCCAGCGTCTTCTCCATCCTGTTTTATATGTTCATCAACTATATGGCGCTGAAGGAGGAGGGTCAGAAGGACCATATCCGTCTTTCCGCAGGCCGCATTGAGTATACCCCCCTGCGTGGGCTTTATATCGCCCTTTGCGCCTCCGCTCTCAATATTCTGCTCGGTGTCGTTATCATCGTCACCGGCATCCTCGGCGCGGAATCGGGCCTTGCTCTTGAATGGGCGGGCGGCCTTTGCGGCTCTGCAAAGGTGATCGCTTCCATCCTTCAGGCAATGTATTGGGGCCTTATGCTGGGCGTTTCCGGCACCGCCACCATTGCGGAGCTCCCCGTTTTCTGGTTCCTGCTCATTCCCCTGCCCACCATCCTGTGCGGATACGTCAGCTACTATCTGGGCCTTCACGATAAGGGTATCTTCAAGTCTGTCAAGGGCTTTTTCACGCCTGAGGACACCGATAAAGCCGCAAAATAAAAAAAGCCCCCGAGGGGGCTTTATTTATCCTTTTCTTTCATTCGAGCGCACCCAGCTTTTCAACCGCGCTCCCCTCGCAAATGGGGAAGCAGTGCTCCTTTATGTATAAAAAAGCGCTGTGCCTTCTCTTTTTGCCGTCATACTCCTCGCATATGAGCTCTGTCGGCGCAAATGCCCCGTCCTTGCCCCCCTCGTAGATAACGAGATAGTATCCCTTGCCCTCGCGGTCTGCGTAGGCGTAGCTCTCGCCGCAGGCAGATGTGCGCCTGTTTCGCTCGTCTATCCGCCTGCAGGCGGAGGTGAGGCACTCAAGGCCCGGAAATTCATACACGTTAACGGCGAATTTGTGTCGCGTTGCCCCCTGGGAGGGTGCTGTCACGTTTTTTGCCGGCATCATCCCCTCCTTTTCTCCCGCGATGGGCCCGTGATCTTTGGCATCGGAAACATCAACGGCAGAAAGGGTGTCCAGAAGCGTTAAAAACAGCTCGCATCCCCCGCTTTTATCGGGATAAAGCTGAATAAACGACCTTCCTCGGTCGGTGTCGAAGCCGACTTCTCTTCCTGCCTCCCGCAGAAGCGCACGCAGCGCCTCTCTCGTGCACGGGTCGCTGTAGTCAACGCCCTCGCCCGAAAGATGATATGCCTCCATATCGTCCCTTGATATCATCACTTTAAGCTTGGTTTCGCTTATCCTTATGGTATTCACCGCCGCACTCTCACTCTTTCCTTTGTTTTCACACACGTGTTCACGTCCTTACTATACATTATAATGTGACGGGCGCCTTTTTGGTACTCAAAGTTTATGGTACCCGAGGGAATGCCATCCGAAAGAATCTCACCGAAAGGATGAAATATAGAAAAATGAAGCTCAAAAACGCACTTCTGAAGCTGGAATACAAGCTTGCGCCATATGCCATAAATAATCTTATGTCAATTATGATCGGCGCCATGGCGATCGTTTATGTTGCAGACCTTGCGGTCTCCTCCGCAGATCCGGACCTTTCCTTATATTATTGGCTCGCCTTTGACCGCGGTGCCATTGCGGCAGGACAGCTCTGGAGGATATTCACCTTCATTTTCCTGCCTCCCGAAACGAGCCTCATCTTCGTGATCTTCGCCTTTTATTTTTATTGGCTCATGGGTCAGGCCCTCGAAAGCGAGTGGGGTGCCATCAGATTCAACTTTTTCTATCTTTTCGGTATTATCGGCGCCCTCATCTCCGGCCTCATCACGGGCTTTGCCACAAATTCTTATTTGAACCTTTCTCTTTTCCTTGCGTTCGCCATCTTCTATCCGAACTATCAGGTGTATATATTCTTCATCCTGCCTGTTAAGGTAAAGTGGCTTGCGTGGCTGGACGCGCTCCTGCTTGCGGTCTCCTTCGTTTTTTCGGGATGGGGCGGCAGGCTCGCCATCATCTTCTCGGTTATCAACGTTTTCATTTTCTTCTACCGCGATCTTTTCTACGAGGTGAAGCGCATTTGCATGAACATCCGATTCCGCTTCGTGCGATGGAGAAATTCAAGGAAAAAATAACCCGCCCGCACCGCGGCTGACGGCTCTTCCGTCAGCCGCTTTTTTGGTTTTTATTTTGTTCATAAACGAGCGCCTTGTAAGCGACTTTATTTACATACCAAAAATCCGCCACTCTATTGACAGCGGACTTTGCTTCATTTATAATTAATTTGGTTAGTATTAAGGTTGATTTTGTGTGCAATATGCACAAAGCGGGGCGCTTTGCCCGAGCTTTTTGAAATCTGGTTATTACAATCAAAATATTATAATTATAGCAAACAAAGCAGGCCAAGGAGGTTTTTATGTCACAACTTTCGAAAATCAAAGTAAATGCTGCCGAAAAGCTCTACCCCACGGGCGATCTTTACGGCATCTTTTTCGAAGACATCAACCACGCCGCAGACGGCGGTCTTTACGCAGAGCTGGTTCGCAACCGCTCCTTCGAATTCGACAAGATCGACAGAGACGATTATACCCCTATGACGGCTTGGGAGCTCATCGAGCGCGATGGCGGTAAGGTTGAGGGCGGCGTTGAAGCCACCTATCCCCTTAACGTGAATAACACGCACTATATGAGGCTCACAAACGTTGCACGCAACAGCATCCTCGATGCACCCGGCACCGTAGGTCTCGTAAACTGCGGCTACAATACGGGTATTCCGCTCCGCGCAGGCGAGGAATACGTTTTCTCTATGTTTGCACGCCGCGATATCATGCTTAAGGAGACCGTTGAGGTCCGCCTCGAAAGCGCAGACGGCGAAAAGCTCTACGGCAAAGCAGATATCGTCGTAAATTCCCCCGAATGGACTAAGTACGGCGCCACCCTCGTGTCCGACACTGAGGACTTCTCCGCACGTCTCGTTATTCTCGTGCACGGAGTCGGCTCCGTTTGCCTCGATATGGTGTCTCTCTTCCCGAAGAAGACCTTCCGCGGCCGCGAAAACGGTCTGCGTCCCGACGTTGCACAGTTCCTTGCCGACATGAAGCCCAGCTTCATGCGCTTCCCCGGCGGATGCCTCACCCACGACGGCGCCATCGACGATAAGGCGAGAAACTCCATGTACCGCTGGAAGAACACCATAGGTCCCCTTGAAGAGCGCGCTTCCAAGAAGAACAACTGGCGCTACAACCAGACCTACGGCTTCGGCTACTATGAATTCTTCCTCTACTGCGAGGATATCGGAACGAAGGCTATGCCCGTTCTCCCCGGCGCGTTCAACCCCCACCACCAGTGGACGGTTCCCATGGACGAAATGCAGCCCTGGGTCGACGATGCTCTTGAGCTCCTTGAATTCGCAAACGGCGACGTGACCACAAAGTGGGGCGCGTACCGCGCAGAGCTTGGCCATCCGGAACCCTTCAACATTGAATATATCGCAATCGGCAACGAAGAGGTTGACGAAGACTTCTTCGACCGCTATCCTCTCTTCCACAAGGCTATCGCGGAAAAGTTCCCGAACGTTAAGATCCTGAACACGGCAGGTCCCGCACCCTCCGGTAAGGGCTTCGTCCTTGGCTGGGAATCTGCACGCAAGTGGAATTCCTACGCAGTTGACGAGCACTACTACGTTGCTCCCGACTGGATGATCCAGAACTACGACCGCTACTTCTCCGATTTCTACGATCCTAAGGGACCGAAGGTGTTCCTGGGCGAGTATGCGAGCCGCAACAACACCTTCTATAACGCACTCTGCGAGGCTGCGTATATGACGAGCTTCGAGCTTAACGCAGACAGAGTTGCTCTCACCTGCTATGCTCCCCTCCTCTGCAACGCAGATTACGTTAACTGGGCACCTAACCTTATCTGGTACAATAACCACCAGATCTTCGGTATCCCCAGCTATTACGTTCAGAAAATGTACTCCGTGAACCAGGGTGACGTTACCATCCCCGTTTCCGTTGACGTAACGCCCGAGGACGACTACATCGAGCCCGAGCGCATCAGCGGCGGATTCGCCTTTGGCGCTGCTCCCGGCGACGTTTCCTTCGCAGACCTGAAGGTAAACGGTGAGGCTCCCGCAGCAGACACCATCGTCGTTAAGGAAGGCGATTGGAAGTATTCCGGCGGCAAGCTCACACGTACGCCCACAGAAACAGCAGAGGCACTTCCTCCCAGAAGAAGATTCATGTCCCCCGACGTTATCATCAACGGTGACTATGAAAGCTTCACTTTCAGCTGCACCGCTAAGACTAAGGCTGAGGAGCCTGCAGCAAACGAGCCTCCGAGACGCTTCCGCGCACGCGGATTCAACGTTTCCTTCGCATACAGCGAGGACGCACGCTTCACCTGGCACATCGGCGGCTGGAGAGGCAACGAATCCATCCTCACCGTTTCCAAGCGCGGCTACGACGACAGAATCTCCGTGGCTCCCTTCGAATACGTTGATGGCGAAGAGTACGCCATTGAGATCGAACGCGCGGGCAACCGCATTATCTGCCGTGTGAACGGCAACGTTGTTAACGATGTTGAATACCAGCCCAAGCCTCCGAAGCGCATCTACGTTTCCTCCACCCTTGACGAAGAGGCAGGCGAGGTCATCATCAAGGCAGTTAACGTCCGCCCCACTCCCGTTATGATGGAGATCGAGGCTGAGGGCGCCGGAGAGGGCAAGCGCACAGTTAAGCTTGAGCTTCTCGAGGCAGAGTCCCTTGAAGACACCAACACCTTCGATGAGCCCGAAAAGGTTGCAACCAAGTTCCGTGAATTTGAGGTAAGCTCCAATAAGTTTGCATTCGAATTTGCACCTTGCACCGTTAACGTATTCAGGATCCCGATCATCAAGTAAGGGAAAATACAGCAGCAAAAGGGGGAAGCGGAGACTCACGCCTCCGCTTCCCTCAAAAAACACAAGCATTACACCTATAAAAGGAGAATGTCTATGAACGCAAAAATCAAACTCAACCGTGATTATCAGGTTGGCGAGGTAGACCCCCGAATTTACGGCAGCTTCATTGAGCATCTCGGACGCGCCGTATACGGCGGTATCTATGAGCCCGGCCACGAGACCGCCGACGAGCTTGGTTTCCGCCGCGACGTTATCGATCTCGTTCGCAAGCTGGGAGTTCCGATCGTTCGCTACCCCGGCGGAAACTTTGTTTCCGGCTACAACTGGGAAGACGGTATCGGCCCCAAGGAGCTTCGTCCCGTTCGCCGCGAGCTTGCATGGGCAACGCTTGAGACCAACCAGGTCGGCATCGACGAATTCCAGGAATGGGCAAAGCGCGCAAACACCGAGGTAATGATGGCTGTTAACCTTGGCACGCGCGGTCCCGCTGAGGCTGCAAACCTTATGGAATACTGCAACCTTCCCGGCGGTACGTACTGGTCCGATCTTCGTATCAAGCACGGCTTCAAGGATCCCTTCGGAATCAAGCTTTGGTGCCTTGGCAACGAAATGGACGGCCCCTGGCAGATCTGCGCAAAGACGGCAGACGAATACGGCAGGATCGCAAACGAAACGGCAAAGATGCTGAAGTGGCTTGATCCCAAGGCTGAATTCGTCGTTTGCGGAAGCTCCGGCTCCGGCATGCCCACCTTCGGTAAGTGGGAATCCACCGTTCTTGAGCACTGCTACGATAACGTAAACTACGTTTCCTGCCACACCTACTATAATAACCATGCTCACGATACACCCACGTTCCTTGCAAACAACCTTGATATGGATTACTTTATCAACAGCGTTGTTTCCACCATCGACTATGCAAAGGTCATCGCCCGCTCCGATAAGCAGGTGAACATCTCCTTCGACGAGTGGAACGTATGGTATCACTGCAATGAGGGTCCCCGTCCCCGCATCGAGCGCTGGAGCATCGCTCCTCCTCAGCTCGAGGACGTTTACAACTTCGAGGATGCGCTCCTGATCGGCTCGCTCCTTATCACCATGCTCCGTCATGCAGACAGAGTAAAGGTTGCCTGCATGGCACAGCTCGTTAACGTTATCGCTCCCATTATGACGAGAAATGGCGGCGGTGCCTGGGCGCAGACCATCTTCTACCCCTATATGCACGCATCCATGTACGGACGCGGCAAGGCTCTCGTTACTCTCGTTGAGTGCGACAAGTACGACAGCGGTCACTATACCGACATTCCCTACATCGATTCCGTTGCTATCCACAACGAGGAAAAGGAAGAGCTCACCGTATTTGCAGTTAACAAGAATATGCAGGACGACATCGTGACCTCCATAGACCTTCGCAGCTTTGAGGGCTATGAGCTGGTTGAGCACATCACGCTCCATCACGACGACGTCAATGCCGTTAACACTGAGGCAAATCCCTACGAGATCTTCCCCAAGTCCAACGGCGTGACCAAGGTCGACGACGGTGTTGCAGAGTCCGTTCTCGGCAAGATGACCTGGAACGTTATCAGATTCAAGAAGAAATGATCTTCGGGAATAAAAAAGCAGATCCTTACGGATCTGCTTTTTTGTTTCACTTAAAATTTACTGTGCTGCATCAATGATAGCTGCGAAAGCATCTGCCTTGAGGGAAGCGCCGCCGATGAGACCGCCGTCAACGTTTACCTTGGAGAGAAGCTCAGCTGCGTTCTTGTCGTTCATGGAGCCGCCGTACTGAATGGTGAGAGCTTCAGCAGCATCTTCATTGTAAAGACCTGCAACAACGCCTCTAATGAGAGCGCAAACCTCTTCAGCCTGCTCGGGGGTAGCGGTGAGACCGGTACCGATAGCCCAAACGGGCTCGTAAGCGATGATAACGTTCTTGAGCTCTTCCTCGGAAATGCCTGCGAGAGCGAGCTTGGTCTGCATGGAAACGATCTCGGAGGTGATGCCGCTCTGGCGCTCCTCGAGAACTTCGCCAACGCAAACGATAACCTTAAGACCTGCAGCAAGACCTGCCTTGGTGCGGAGGTTTACGGTTTCGTCGGTTTCGCCGAAGTACTGTCTTCTTTCGCTGTGGCCAACGATAACGTAGTCAACGCCGCACTCAACGAGCATCTCAGCGGAGATCTCGCCGGTGTATGCGCCGGACTGCTTGAAATGTACGTTTTCAGCACCGATCTTAACGTTTGTGCCCTTTGCGGATTCAACAGCCGCGTGAATATCAACGTAGGGAACGCAGAGAACAACGTCACAGTTGGTCTTACCTTCTGCCTTAGCTGCGATCTCAGCCACGAGAACCTTCGTTTCGGAAGGAGTCTTGTTCATTTTCCAGTTGCCCGCGATAACGGTGCGTCTTTTAGCAGTGTTCATATTAATTCTCCGATATAAATATTTTGTTTTGGGGAAGGGAGCCTATGAAGGATCCCTTCCCCCTGTAATCAACGGTGATGAAATTCGATTATTCCTTGTCGTTGAGGCAAGCGATACCGGGAAGCTCAAGACCCTCGAGGAATTCGAGAGAAGCGCCGCCGCCGGTGGAGATGTGGGTCATCTGATCAGCATAGCCGAGCTTTTCAACAGCAGCTGCGGAGTCGCCGCCGCCGATGATGGAGATAGCGCCGGATTCAGCAACAGCCTTTGCAACGCTTTCGGTACCGGAAGCGAAGTTAGCCCATTCGGAAACGCCCATAGGTCCGTTCCATACAACGGTGCCTGCGCCTACGAGAGACTTAGCATAGAGCTCCTGAGTCTTTTCGCCGATGTCGAGACCCATCCAGCCGTCCGGAATGGAATCGGAGTAGATGCGCATGTGAACGGAATCTTCCTTATATTCGCGAGCGATGATGTTGTCAACGGGGAGAAGGAACTGAACGCCCTTAGCGCGTGCCTTTGCGAAGAGCTCAGCAGCAAGCTCGAGCTTGTCTTCTTCGCAGATGGATGTACCGATGGGGAGACCCTGTGCGCGGAAGAAGGTGTATGCCATACCGCCGCCGATAATGAGGGTGTCTACCTTTTCGATGAGGTTGTTGATAACGCCGATCTTGTCGGAAACCTTAGCGCCGCCGAGGATAGCAACGAAGGGACGCTTGGGATCTTCAAGAGCGGTACCCATAACGGAGATTTCCTTCTGGATGAGGTAACCGCAAACTGCGGGGAGATAATCAGCAACGCCTGCAGTGGAAGCGTGAGCTCTGTGAGCGGTTCCGAATGCATCGTTTACGTAGATATCAGCCATGGAAGCGAGTTCCTTTGCGAACTCGGGAACGTTCTTTTCTTCTTCAGCGTGGAAACGAACGTTTTCGAGAAGCATAACGTCGCCGTCGTTGAGAGCAGCAGCCTTAGCCTTTGCATCGGGGCCAACAACGTCGGAAGCCATGATAACGGGCTTGCCAAGGTATTCGGAGATGCGTGCAGCAACGGGAGCGAGGGAGAGCTTCTTAACGTCGCCCTTTGCCTTTTCGATCATAGCTGCAGCAGCAGCCTCGCGCTCAGCTTCGGGAAGAGCCTCAACCTTAGCCTTTTCCTTCTTGGAAAGCTTGATCTCAGCGTTCATAACGTTGTGGGGTCTGCCGAGGTGGGAGCAGAGGATAACCTTTGCGCCGTTGTCAGTGAGATACTTGATGGTGGGGAGAGCGCCTACGATGCGCTTGTCGTCGGTGATGGTGGTGCCATCCATGGGTACGTTGAAGTCGCAGCGTGCAAGAACGCGCTTGCCGGATACATTGATATCCTCAATTGTCTTCTTGTTGTAGTTAGCCATTTCGAGACTCCTTTATTTTAAAAATAAAATAGACTTTCTTTTTGGCGGCGCATATGCGCACACCTTATTCAGTATAGCACAAAACCTAATTCTTTACAATATTTTGCCTCTAATTTTAGTCGTCGGAACACACAAAAATCCGACGAATAAAAGGTTTATCTGAATATAAACCACACTATTACAAGTATACCCAGGAGAATGCGGTATACTCCGAAGGCGGAGAAGCTGTGGCGACGAACGAAATCCACAAGGAACTTGATCGAAGCCAGGGAAACGATGAAGGCCACAAGGGAGGCAACAGCCAGAAGGAGCCATTCCTCACCGGTCACTGTGAGCCCGTCGAGGAAAAGGAGCTTCACGCCCTTCAGGGCAGATGCGCCAAGCATTGTGGGTATCGCCATGAAGAAGGAAAATTCAGCCGCAACGGTGCGGGAAATGCCGCAGAGCATGGCGCCGATGATGGTGGAGCCGGAGCGCGAGGTGCCGGGGATGATGGCGAGCATCTGGAAAAGACCGATGCAGACAGCGGTCCTCCAATCGATGGACTCAAGCTCGTTCACACGGTAGCTTTTGCCGCGGCGGAGATATTCAATAACGATGAACGCAATACCGTATACGATGAGCGTGGTGGCAACGGTGGCGGCGTTATAAAAGTGCTCGTTGAACCAGTCGTCGAAAAGAAGACCTGCCACAGCAGAGGGCACCACTGCAATAACGACCGTGAACCAGAGCCTCCAGGTGGAGAGCCTTTCTTCCTTCGTCTTTTTTAGCGAGAAGGGGTTCAGCTTGTGAAAATACAAAACGAGAACGGCGAGAATGGAGCCAAGCTGGATCACCACCTCGAAAAGCTCCATAAAGCCGGCGGAAACGTCAAGCTTTAAAAGCTCGTCAAGGAGAATGATGTGCCCCGTGGACGAAACGGGCAGCCACTCCGTTATTCCCTCAACGATGCCGAAAAGAATAGATTTTATAAGTTCAATAAAACGCATGGGATCACCTCGTTTGAGTTATCGGGCTTATGCGCCGCGGAGAATGTCGCCGGGGAACACGGGGAAGGGGATCTCCGTCTCGTAGATCATGCCGGGATGGGGAGCCGAGGGTATCTCCTCTCCGTCCTCGCCGTAAAGCTTTCCGACGGTGAAGGGACGACCCACCTTGCCGGGGGAAACAAGCTCCACAGCCTCACCTGCCGACACCTTGTTGCGCTGGGTGAGGCGCACGCGCCCCGTTTTCTCATTATAATCGAGAACGGTGGCGAGATATGCCTTTTCGCGCAGATAACCGCCAAGTGTCACGGTGTTTGCGTCGTCAGAGGGAGAGCCGAAATAAAAGCCGTTGCAGTATTCTCTGTGGGAAACCGAATCCAGCTCCATGGAAAGGGCGGGGTCGGGGCGGTAGCCCTCGGGATCCTTCAGATAAGAATCGATGGCTATGCGGTATGAGTTGGTGGTCACGGCGCCGTAGTACGCGCTCTTTACTCTGCCCTCGATCTTGAAGCTGTCGATGCCGGAGGTCATAAGCTCGGGTACGTGGTCGATCATATTCATGTCGCGGGAGCTCATAATGAAGGTGCCCTCCCGGTGCTCCTCAACGGGAAGGGGCATGTTCTCGCGCTTTTCCTCGTATATCTCAAAATTCTTCACGCGGTAGTTCCAGCGGCAGGGCTGGGAGCAGGCGCCGCGGTTTGCATCGCGGGAGGAGAAGAAATTGGATAAGAGGCAGCGGCCGCTGTAGGAGATGCACATGGAGCCGTGAATGAATGCCTCAAGCTCAAGGGTGGGGGGAGTGTTTGCTCTGATCTCGCGGATCTCCTCAAGGGAAAGCTCACGGGCGAGAACAACGCGCTTCGCACCCATTTTGTGCCACGCAGTGCAGGTGGCGGCGGAAACCGCCGACGCCTGAGTGGAAACGTGGAGCTCAAGCTCCGGTGCGCGCTCGCGGAAAAGGGAGAATACGCCAAGGTCCGAAACGATGGCGGCGTCAACACCCACCTTGCCGAGAAAATCAACGTAATCCTCCAGCTCCGCATACTGATAGGTGCGGGGCATGGTGTTCACGGTAACGTATATTTTTTTGCCGAGAGAGTGAGCGAGAGCCACTGCCTCAGCCATTTCCTCCCTTGAAAAATTGTCGCAGGAGGAGCGCATACCGAAGAGCTTGCCGGAAAGGTATGCGGCGTCTGCGCCGTAAAGAAAAACGGCGCGAAGCTTTTCCATATTGCCCGCAGGGGCTAAAAGTTCAGGCATAACGTTGTCCTTTTCTTTATTTCATAAGGTCGCGCTGGCGTGCCATAAGCTCGTTTGCGCCCTTTTCGCCCAGAGCGATGAGCTCCAAAAGCTCCTTCCTTGTGAAGGCTGCACCCTCGCCGGTGCCGCCCAGCTCGATAAAGGAGCCGGTCTCGTCCATAACGATGTTCATGTCAACGTCGGCGCGGGAGTCCTCGCGGTAGCAAAGGTCCAGCATAGGCTCGCCCTCGATGATGCCAACGGAAACGGCGGCAACCTCGTGAACGAGAGGATTCTTTTCAAGTCTACCCTCTGCAAGCCACTTCTGCACACCAAGGGCGAGAGCGGCGTAAGCGCCTGTGATGGAGGCGGTGCGTGTGCCGCCGTCGGCGGTGATAACGTCGCAGTCGATCCAAACAGTGCGCTCGCCGAGAGCCTCAAAATCAACGGCGTGGCGGAGGCTTCTGCCGATGATGCGCTTGATCTCCGTGGATCTGCCGTCGGGCTTGGAGGAGGATTCGCGCTTCTTGCGGGAGCCTGTGGAGGAGGGGAGCATTGCGTATTCTGCGGTGAGCCAGCCCTTTCCGGTGCCGGCAAGGAAGGGCATGGTGCCTTCTTCAAGGAGCGCAGTGCAGAGAACGCGGGTCTTTCCGCAGGAAATGAGCACGGAGCCGCCTGCGGTCTCGGTAAATTCGGGTATCATAGTCACGGGACGAAGCTCGTCGCTTTTTCTTCCGTCAAATCGCATAGTATTACCTCGCTATAGTAATTGATCAGGTGTTACGTTGGGAGCCCCGAAGCACCGCCCTGCGGATCGCCCCAAGAAACTCCATTTTGATTTTATCATAAATGTTCACCGATGTAAACCTAAAGTGCCCGGGTCTGTGCAGTTTTTGTGCCCCCGGACGTGAAAGTTGGCGGAAAACATTTGACATTTCATTAGTGATATAGTAAAATTAAAGTAACTGCGGGGACCCCGCAAAATAGGCTCTTACGCCTGCTCCCGGGCAGGCTCTGAAAGAAAAATTTGGATAGGAGACAAAGCAAAGTATCATGGAACAGTGTAGAAAAAATGAACTTATGCGTATCGCCACCGATATCAGACTCGGTATCATCGAGGCGGTATATAACGCACAGTCCGGTCATCCCGGCGGATCTCTCTCCGTCGCAGACATTCTGACCTACCTTTATTTCGAGGAAATGAATATCGATCCTGCGGATCCCAAGAAGGAGGATCGCGACCGCTTCGTCCTTTCCAAGGGTCACACCTCTCCCGCTCTTTATTCCACCCTCGCAAACCGCGGCTATTTCCCCGTTGAGGACCTCAAGACCTTCCGCAAGACCACCAGCTATCTCCAGGGTCACCCGGATATGAAGGGCGTTCCCGGCGTTGATATGTCCTCCGGCTCTCTCGGACAGGGCTTCTCCGTTGCATGCGGCATGGCTCTCGCAGCAAAGCTCAAGGGCAACGGCGCACGCGTTTACACCGCTGTGGGCGATGGCGAAAGCCAGGAAGGCCAGATCTGGGAAGCTGCTATGTTCGCAGCACATTATAAGCTCGACAACCTCGTTCTCGTTATCGACTGGAACGGCCTCCAGATCGACGGTAAGATCACTGAAGTTATGAACCCCACGCCTCACGATGAGAAGCTCCTCGCCTTCGGCTGGAACGTTATCTCCGTGAACGCTCACGATTTCGATGAGCTTGAAGCAGCATTCAAGGCAGCACGCGAGTGCAAGGGTAAGCCCACCGCCATCATCGCAAAGTCCCATAAGGGTAACGGCGTTTCCTATATGACGGATAACGCAGGCTGGCACGGCAAGGCACCCAATGCCGAGCAGTATGAGACCGCAGTGGCAGAGCTCAAGGCTCTCCGCGAGTCCATATGACCGGAAAGTACAGGAAAGGAAGAGGTAAAATATAATGGCAGCTATAGCAACCAGAGAAGCATACGGTAAGGCTCTCGCCGAATTCGGCGCTAAATATGAAAAGCTCGTCGTTCTCGACGCCGACCTTGCAAACGCTACAAAGACCGATCTTTTCAAGAAAGAATATCCGGACCGTCACTTTGACTGCGGTATCGCAGAAGCAAACATGACCTGCGTAGCAGCAGGACTTGCAGCATCCGGCTTCGTTCCCTTCGCATCCACCTTCGCTATGTTCGCATCGGGCAGAGCATTCGAGCAGGTAAGAAACTCCATCGGTTATCCTCACCTGAACGTTAAGATCGGCGCTACCCACGCAGGCATCACCGTCGGTGAAGACGGCGCATCCCACCAGTGCAACGAGGATATCGCTCTTATGCGCACCATCCCCGGTATGGTAGTTATCAACCCCTCCGACGCCGTTGAGGCAAGAGCAGCAGTTGAAGCAGCTATCAACTACTACGGTCCCGTATACCTCCGCTTCGGCAGAATGGCAGTTCCGGTGATCAACGATAACCCCGATTATAAGTTTGAGATCGGTAAGGGTATCAAGATGGCAGACGGCGACGACGTTACCATCGTTGCCACCGGCCTTATGGTAGAGCCCGCTCTCCGCGCACGCGACCTTCTTGCAGAGGAAGGCATCTCCGCGCGCGTTATCAATATCCACACCATCAAGCCCCTCGACGAGGAGATCATCCTCGCAGCGGCTAAGGAAACAGGCGCTATCGTAACCGCTGAGGAGCATTCCATCATTGGCGGTCTCGGCGCAGCCGTTTCCGAATATCTTGCAGGCGTGTGCCCCACTCCCGTCGTTCGCCTCGGCATCAACGACGAGTTCGGTCACTCCGGCCCCGCGAAGGAGCTCGTAAACGTTTACGGTCTCACCGCTGAAAACCTTGCAGCAAAGGCAAAGGCAGCGCTGGCGCTCAAGAAATAATCCGAATAAAAATAAAAGATCCCGATCGAAAGATCGGGATCTTTTTCGTGGTGTTTTTTGATGTGTGTCAGATTTGGATGCACACTGATTTTACAGAGGGTAGAGTAACCCACGGGCGACGATGGGAACTGCACTTGACCGCTGTCTTTCGGGGCGCAACGCCATGCTTGCAAACGAAGCCTATGTAAAACTCATTTAATTCCCATCTGTTTCTTTACCTGCTTTAGTTCTTTCTTGAACTTCGGATTTCTCAAGTCTTGATTTGCTCTCCAAGCAGGAATCATATCCCAATATGGATCGTTAGATTTCTTCTTGATACATTCAAATAAGATAGGAAGTTGAATATGCAAATCCCATCCAATGCCTTTATTGCTAAAGCCGCCCAACACATCACTACTGTGCAAATCCAATTCCTTTTCACCTTTAAGAGCAACATGTGTTTTTCCACTCTGATAATAAAGATAATTTGGTTTGCGAGCATCAATGCTTTTTCCGTAATGTATTGTGTAGTTATCTTCGTCAGGATCAATGGGCATATTGCCTATGATTTCACATTCGCCATAATAAAAAATATTATCCATAATCATTTGTGAAGGCAACATTTTGAGGCGAATAAGTTGTTCCGGGGTTATCGTTGCATCTTCGGTAGCAATATGATAAACCGCAACACAAAGCGGCTTACCCATAAATACGTCCCAAAATTGAATCCCGTCTTTTCTCATTTGAGCATAGTCAACGAGGATTCGTCCGTATCCAAACAAATTGCGATTTATGCGATATCTAAAAAAATCGCCTTCCTTGAACTTTTGAAGAATTTTCGTGCGGTTGGCAAATTCGTTGATGTCTTTAAGCTCCTTTTCTTCGGTGTTTAAGCACCAATTATCTACCCACATGGAAAAATCTTTAAGAGTTTCAGGCTTCTCTGCATTGTAAAAAGAGCGGTAAAAGCATTGATCAGCAGTATTATTAACCACGGCAACATATCCGCTGTCAAATGAAAGCGACATGCCAATAGGAGTTTTCTTCACAAGATTTGCGGATGTGAAATTTTGTGGTTTTCCTTTGTCTGTTTTAGGAAGTATTTTTGTACCATCTTCGGAAAGAATTTGATTAACACCATATTCTTTATACAGCTCTCGTCCAATCGTATCAGACACTTGAATAACTTTAACTATTTTTGACCCATCAAGGAAAGCATACGTAACATAATGGTCATACGGACTTGCCTTAACTTCCACTCTCTTCCAACTATCAAGCACGAGCGGAATAGCAAAGCACTTTCGTTGTTCATTTGTAAGTTCAAACATATCTTCGCTCCTTTCATGTTTTATACTATCCATATTATACCATAACTTTGTAAACATTTCAACCGTTTCGCGCAAATAGGCTCCCTCCGGGTGGGCGCGACGCGTTAAGAAAAATGCCTGTGGCATATTTTTAGCCAAAGCGGGAAGCAAGCTATGCTTGCGACCCGGGCCGAAGGCTGGCGCCGCAGGCGACTGAGGGAGAGTGCGTTGCCGTAAAGTTTAATTTAAATTCAA
>JAZMZX010000043.1:0-2181 GCA_045586225.1 Eubacteriales bacterium | reverse complement strand
TAAGACCGCTTGGCCTCCGACTTTACAGTAGGCGAAATGACCTACGATGCCGTTATTATCCCCGCCTGCGAAACGCTGCGCTCCACCACCGTCGACATACTGTCCGGCTTCTCCCGTCGTGGAGGCGAGCTTATTTTCGTTGGTGACGCCCCCTCCTATATCGATGCCGTTCCCTCACAGCGGATCCCCGAGTTTTACGGTATGGGCAAGCACGTTTCCTTCTCGCGCACTGCGGTATTGCGCTCCCTCTCCCATCTTCGTGACGTGAGCATAAAGAATTCAAACGGCACCGATGCCGATAATTTCGTTTACGCGCTCCGCCGCGATAACGGATGCGACTGGCTCTTCCTCGCCCACGTGAAGAAGAATCATTGCCTTAACGTTTCCCATCCTCAGCATATGAGCGTTCGTGTGCGCGGTGAGGTAACGCCCGTCCTTTACGACACTGTAAGCGGTGACGTCAGAGATATACCCTATTATTACGAAAACGGCTGGACTGTCGTACCCGCCACCCTTTATGCATACGATTCGCTCCTGCTTCGTCTCGATAACGTAAAGACCGAATCAAAGGCGGCGATGCCCTCACGCAGCAGGAAGAAACTGATCACGGCGATAGACTACAGAGATCCCGTTCAGTTTGAGCTTTCGGAGCCCAACGTGCTGCTTCTCGATCTTGCCCGCTTTGCTGCTGACGATCTTCCCTATTCCGATTACGAGGAAGAGATCCTCCGCGCCGACAATATCGCGCGCAATTCCGTGGGAATGGGCAACAGAGTCCATCGTCCGGCACAGCCCTGGACCATTGAGAAAAAGACTCCCGAGCATGAGATCCGTCTTCTCTATACTGTGAATTCCGAGATCGAATACGACGGCGCGCTTCTGGCCCTTGAAACTCCCGAGGCTGCGGCGATAAAGTGGAATGGCAATGCGGTCGATAACACTCCCGTTGGCTATTTCACAGACAGATCCATAAAGACTCTCCCTCTCGGTAAAATCATCACCGGCGAGAACACCCTCGAGATCGTGCTCCCGCTCGGCGACAGAACGGCAACGGAATGGTGCTACATTCTCGGCGGCTTCGGCGTGAAGGTCGAAGGCACAAGAAAGACCATCATAAAAGCTCCCGAAAAGCTTGGTTTCGGTGACGTTACCTCCGCAGGGCTACCCTTCTATTCCGGCAATATCGATTATAATCTTTCCTTCGTTTCCCCCGGAGGCAAGGCATCCGTCCGCATCGGAAACTACCGCGGCGCGGCTGTTAAGGTTTCCCTTGACGGAGGTGAAGCAAGGATCGTGGCCTACGAGCCTTATATTCTCGATCTCGGCGAGATTTCTGCCGGTGAGCATCAACTTACCGTTACACTTCTCGGTACGCGACACAACAGTTTTGGCGCCCTCCACGACACCGACTACGGAAACGATTGGTACGGCCCCGACAAATGGCGCACCGGTGGCGATGCTTGGTGCTATGAATATAAGCTTCACGAAATGGGAATGCTCACAAGCCCCGTTATCTATATTACAGAACCTTAAAAGAATAACGAAAAAAGCCATCGGTGAGATGGCTTTTTTCTTATGCTCATTTTCGAGCCTTGGCATATACTGTAGTGTAAAGGCACACCTATACACAAAAATATATAAGGACTGTTAAGATGAGATACGTATATCCTTTTGCTTCTATGACGACGGTGCAGCGTGCGGTCGCCGCGTTCAATTCATCAAATATACCGCACAAAATAGTTGAGCTTGACGCATCGGTAACAAAAAAAGGCTGTGCCTTTGGCATTGAGGTGCCGCGGAGGTATCTTGATTTTGCAGAAAACGTTATGAAGGGCGCAGGCATCAGATATAAGGAACACATTGAACTATGAGAAAAACAGTATATTTTGATAATGCTGCCACCACCTTTCCGAAGCCCGAATCAGTTTACAGACGTGCGGAGAGGTTTGCGCGAAGCGGCGCGGGAAATCCGGGGCGCGCATCTCACAGGCTTGCCCTTGCCGCGGCGGCAGAAGTCTATTCGGCGCGTGAGGAGCTTGCTCTGCTCTTCGGAGCACAGCCGGAAAGGATAGCCTTCTCGGGCAGTGCGACTCTTGCGCTTAATGCTGCCGTAAAGGGGGCTGTTGGGTCAAACGAGCACGTGCTCATTAGCAATATGGAGCATAACAGCGTGCTTCGTCC
>JAZMZX010000042.1:0-8587 GCA_045586225.1 Eubacteriales bacterium | reverse complement strand
GCACAGCCACCCCGCTGATATATCACTACGTGGTAAATCTCCAGGGTGACGTTATACGCATTGTAAACGCTGCAGGTGTTACTCGTGTAACTTACGAGTACGACGCGTGGGGCAACATCATCAGCACGACCTCCACCAATGCTGCGCTTGCAAATGCAAATCCGCTTCGCTATCGAGGCTACATTTACGACTCCGAAACGGGACTGTATTACCTCAATAGCAGATACTATGACCCCGCAATGGGTAGGTTTATCAGCGCGGATGCATTTGTTTCCACCGGTCAGGGCTTTATCGGCAACAATATGTTTGTGTATTGTGGTAATAATCCGGTGAATAGAGTTGATTATACAGGCGAGTTTTGGAATGAGATATGGGAGTTTACTAAAGCAACCTTCGATGCGGTTTTCTCTAACATAGTGAATTTGGTTCTTGGCGGAGTAGTTATTGGAAAATACGAAGCGGTATATTAGAATAAGGGAGGACATTATTATGAGCTATGCGGACTATGAAAAATTCAAGAAACATGTCTCTAAATGTAAGTATTTCAATTCGATCGGCGGAATAAGCGAGGAGAAAATTCTCAAAGCAGAAAATCTTTTGGGATTGAAGTTTTCCAAACAGTGCAGGGATTTTTACGAATCCTATGGATACGTTTACTTTGAAGGTACAGAGATTTTTGGCATAAATCCTGACAATTTGAACGCATACGCAGCAAACGCAGTTGCAATGGCACTTCACGAAAGAAAAGACTACGGATTGCCTCACCAATGGCTTCCTATCTATGATTTCGAAGATGGATTTATTGTGTTTCAAGACTATTCTCAATTAAATAGCGAAGGAGAGCCGTTAGTTCTTGTTGCTGTTTATAACGGAGAAGAATACATTCAAGTTGAAACACTTGCTGAAGATTTCGGTGAATTTATCCTCAAACTTGTTGTAATGCAATTGGAAACACAAGCAAATGAATGATTAAATGAATAATCATTATGCTCAAAACTAATTGCATAATATTATAATATATTTACTTGTGACTTTTTACAATATACCAAGAGCATTCTTAACATATGAGAAGAAGTCATATTTAGGTATCCGGGTGTCAGCGCTATCTGTTGATGATGTTAAACATTATGCAAGTAGTTATTTGATGCAAAGTGATCACAAATTGCAAGTTTTTTGAGCTATTTGTCACAACCGAATCTCAAAATGTTGAGGCAAAAAAGAACCGGGGATGATAATTCATCCCCGAGCAACGAACATAATATAAAACCGACACCAAAGGTGTCGGTTTTTCTTATATGCGCGTTTATTTTTCCGTTTCGTAGGGCCAGTCGATGATGCCGCCGAATTCCTTGATATTCTTGTATCCGAGCGCCAAAAGCGCCTCTGCCGCAAGCTTGCTGCGCCTGCCGCTTCGGCAGTACACAAGGATAAGCTTGTCCTTGTCGGGGAGCTTTTCAGAAGCCTGCGCGTTTATCCTGTCGTGAGGGATGAGTATCGCGCCGGGGACGTGTCCCTCGGCAAATTCCTCCTCTGTGCGCACGTCAAGTATCACGTAGTCGCCGCCCTCGTCCATTATGGTTTTTGCTTCTGTTGCGGTGATGTTCAAGTATACCGCCTCCTTTTCCGTTTCTTTTTCCGTTGCTGTTCCCGTTTCGTTTCCGTCGCCGTTGCTGCAGGCGGAAAGCACTGTTATGGCACAAAGCAGTAGCAGGAAAGGGAAGAGTAACGTCCGCGCCGTTACTTTCATAAAACGGCCTCCAACACGCGGGCAAACTGTTCAAGCCCTGCACGGTCCTCTTCGCTGAATCTGTCGAAAACGGGGGAATCAATGTCGAGGACGCCGATAACAGCGCCGTTTTTCCGAAGAGGGATCACTATTTCCGAATTGGAAGCCCCGTCGCAGGCTATGTGGCCGGGAAATTCGTGCACGTTCGGCACCACGTAAGTTTCGTTTGCCTTCGCTGACGAGCCGCAAACGCCCCGTCCGAGAGGGATCTCTATGCAGGCAGGCTTGCCCTGAAAGGGACCGAGAACGAGAGTTTCGCCCTCCAGCATGTAAAATCCGGCCCAGTTCAGGCGGTCTAGCGTGGTGTATATCAGCGCCGACGCATTGGAAAGATTCGCGATTTTGTGGGGCACGCCCGCGATCAACGCCTCCAGCGCCGCGTTCATTGCTTTGTAGTTTGTCACTTTTGTTGCTCCTTTGCGGTTTGATCCATACACGTTTATGGTATCACAGTTTTCGCCTTTTTTCAATTGCGAAGGAGAACTCTTGTATATTTTTCTTTGATGCATTATAATTATACAAGCGAAAAATCAAAGCAAGGAAAAAAGAAAATGAAATACGATGCAATAATGTTCGATCTGGACGGCACGCTTTTGCCCATGGATTACGAGGAATTTATGAAGGGCTATTTCAAGCTGCTCACGGGTGCCGTTTCAAAATTCGGATATACCTATGAAACGCTCATCCCCGCAATGTGGAAGGGCGTTGGCGCAATGATGAAAAACGACGGCACACGCAAGAACAGCGATGCCTTCTGGCAGGTCTTCTCCTCCATCTTCGGCGATGGGGTGTATAGTCAGATCCCCACCTTCGATGAGTTTTACAGAACTGAGTTCCACAAGGCAAAGGCGTTTACACAGCCCACCGGGCTTTCCCGCAAGATCGTGGACGCCGCGCATAAGGCGGCAGGGAAGGTCATTCTCGCCACAAATCCGCTCTTCCCCGCAGTTGCCGTGGAAGCACGCCTTTCCTGGATAGGTCTCACCTTCGATGATTTCGACCTCGTCACGACCTACGATAACTCGGGCTTCTGCAAGCCCAATCCCGCATATTTCACCGAAATAATGAATGAATTCGGCCTTTCTCCCGAAAGCTGCCTTATGGTAGGAAATAATACCGAGGAAGACATCAAGGCAGCAAAAGCGGCAGGGATGGACACTTATCTTGTCACCGATTGCCTCATCTGCGAGCATGAAATGCCCGAGACCCCAAAAGGTACGCTTTCGGACCTTTTTGCTGTAATTGGTAATTAATATCGTTTGAGAGGCGGGGAGGAAATGCTTTTCAGCCTGACTCGGAAAATATTATTGTATTTGCAAAAAATAATATTTCATTTTGGTGATTTGTGACCGAAAATGTAACCGGAACAGTGTAGAATCTTATCAGAAACATATGGATGAGAGGAAGGTCCCGATGAGAACTCAAATCTATGACGACAAATACAGGAACACAGTGATCTGCGTAGACAGCTACGAGGATGAGATCATCTGCGGACGTTTATATAGCCCTTATTACGAGGCAGGCATTGAATTCAAAGGAGTTATGGAGCTTCTCAAGGAGCTCGATTCCATGCTTGAGGATATCAATTATCCCCAGGCTTATTCCTCCCGCCGGGTTTTCTGGTCTGAGGACGAAAAAAAGGAACGTGAATTCACAGCCGAATCTGTAAAGGTGGGCAGGCTTGCAACCTTGTCTATGCGTATTCTTTTCCGCCAGAATTCAAGCTGGCAGGGCTCCCTTTATTGGTGCGAGGAAAGGCGCGACGAAAGCTTCCGCAGCGTTCTTGAGCTTCTGCTCCTCATCGACAGCGCCCTTTGCTATGCTCTCAAAAATTCTGCAAAGTGATCGGCGATAACAAAAATAATCACAAAACTAAAATAATATACAAAATATAACCGAAAATGTGACCGAGCGGTGATATAATCAACTCACAAAGATCGAAAGAAGAAATGTGGGAGATCAAAATGAAAGGTTATTATAACAGACTCGTTTCCGCTATCGTCACAGCAGCCGTGCTTTTCGGAATGCTTTCCATCCACGTTCTTGCCAATATGCGCTGAACGAAATTCAAAAAATAAAGCAGCCGCCGCGTTTTACGCGGCGGCTTTTCTTTGTGTATGCAGCCTTAAATAAGATGCCTTGCCAGCTGATCGGGATGGTCTGCGTAGCTCAGCGCCACCTCTTTTGTGATCTGTCCGTTCTTATAAAGGTTGAGAATGGACTGATCCATAGCGATCATGCCCTCAGCCTTGCCGGCTGTGATGGCATTGTCGATCTGATGGTTCTTGTTGTCGCGGATCATGCCGCGGATGGCGCTGTTTATGTGCATTATCTCAAAGGCGGGAATGATATTGCCCGATTTGTCGGGGATCATCTGCTGAGAGATAACGGTGCGGAGCACGTTTGCAAGCTGGAAGCGGATCTGCGCCTGATGCGCGCCGGAAAAGCTGTCTATAACGCGGTCTATGGCGTTGACAGCACCCTTCGTGTGCATGGTCGCGATAACGATGTGACCCGTTTCCGCAGCGGTGATGGCGGTGCGGATGGTCTCGGCATCGCGCATTTCACCGAGGAGAATAACGTCGGGCGCCTGGCGCAGGCAGGAGCGAAGTGCGGAGAGGTAGTCTGCCGTGTCGATGGAGATCTCGCGCTGGCTCACGATGCTTCTCTGATTTCTGTGAAGATACTCGATAGGATCCTCAAGGGTGATTATGTGGAAATCACGGGTTTGATTAATGCGGTCTATTATGCAGGCCTGCGTGGTGGATTTTCCGCTTCCCGCGGTGCCCGTGAAAAGGATCATGCCGTGGTTTGCCTCGGCAAGGGCCATGATCTCGGCGGGAATGCCTATCTCGTTCCACCTGGGAATATCGAAGGACACTATACGGACAACGGCCGCCATAGAGTTGCGCTGGCGGTAGGTGTTGACACGGAAGCGCGAAAGCCCCGGTATGGAGAAGGAGAAGTCGTCGTCCCCCTTGGCAAGGTACGCGTCCATAGGGCGCTTTGCAAGCTCATACATCTCGGAGATAAGCGTCTGGGTGTCGGGGGGGAGAAGCTTGCCTTCGCCGATGGGGCGGATGTGACCGTCTGCTTTGATGCTGATAACACCGCCTGCAACGATGAATATGTCGGATGCGGCAACGGATACAGCCTGTTCAAGATAACGGAGTAAATTTGACATAAATAGACCTCTTTTTAAGGGTTATTGATTGGATGTGGCCGTTTGCCACCTGAGAACGCTCCAGGTGCCGTTCTCAAAGGCCACCGAAACATTGAGCGACTGGGTGTCGGAAACTGCGACAGAATAGGAATATACGCCGTTTTCCACAGTTACGCATTCGGGGATGTCGCCCCGTCGGATGGAAGCGAGTATCGTTTCCGCTTCAAGGTCTGCGGCATAGTATGAGGCAACGGCATTTGCGGATACGTCTGAAAGCTTTCTGTCGGAAACTGCGGTGCTGATGGTGAGAAGTGTGAAAACTGTCAGGCAAAGAACGGCGAATATCATAAAGAGGGAGGTGCCGCCCACAACAGGCGGTGAGGTGCGCTTTGCTTTTTTCATATCAGTCCTCCTGCCAGCCAACGGTCAGCTCAAACACGGATTTTCCTTCGTGCAAGATCTTCACGTCTGCATTGCCCAGAAGCGGAGCTTCGTGGTGAACGTGTGCCTCAAGTATAAACACAGCTTCGTCTTTGTCGGCAAGACTTCCGTCTGCCCCGTAGTAATTGCGCCAGACGTCGCCGTTGGCCTCGCCGCCGAAGCGGGACACGAGCAGCCCGGTGTCGCCCTTTGCGTGCTTCAGCTCCTCGGCTGCATTTTCTGCAATAGCCACGGCGCGGTCCTTGGCCTCAAGATGAAGAGAAATATTCTCAGCAAAGGCGAAGCCCTGAAGGCAAAGAGCTGCGGCAAGCGCAAATACGCCTATCATCACGATAAGCTCGAAGAGAGGGAGATAATTCTTGTTGTTCATAAGGAACCTCCCATACTTGAGCGAAGCTCAACGATAATGGTATCCGCTGTGCCGTCTGCGTAGATAACGTCGATCGTCAAAAGACCGCCGTCGATACTGAATCCTGCGCTTTGGAGAGGCAGGATCTGTATTCCGTCAACGGGCTCAAAGCCGGCTCCCGCCTCCGCAAAGAGCTCGTAAAGATAGCCCTCGTGGCAGTAAATACGCGTTTCGTACTTTATTCCGTCGTATTCCTCGCAGAAAAAGAACGTGTCGCCCTGTGCTTTGCTTTCCGTATCGTTAAAACCGCCCACGCGGTATGCACCGTCCGCATCGCTCTGATGCACGCGCGTTATCAGATATTGAGACACCGTCCGGTGATCGTAGCTGATGCGGTCGTGCTCGGTGAAGCTTTCATAAATGTCCGCTCCCATGATGAGCACGAGAAGCACGCACACGGAGAAAACGGTGAAAAGCAAAAGCGGTGAAAGGGCACCGATGTCTATTTTTTTTATCTTCGTTTTCATAATCAGTTTTCGATCACGGTGATGTCGGGCATAAGATTAGAAGCTAAAAGTTCGTATATCACCGTGTAATTCTTTTCGTCTATCACAACGCTGTAGTTTTCGGTCAGATATTCAAGGGATGGCGGATACGCGCCTTCAATGGCGTAGCAGGAAACTGCCGCGCGCAAAAGGGCGTTTTCCAGCTGCTTTTTATCCTCAAAGGCCTTGTCCTTGTCAAGATTCTGAAGGGAAGCAAGGAAGAAGATGATAATAAAGAATATCAAAACGGGCAAGATCAGCGATTTTACCGTTTCTAATGCACTTTTTTTCATAGCTTAACCGATCACCTTCATAATGTTAATGAGCGGCAGCATAACGGAAAGCAGAATAGCGCCGACGGCAAGGGTGGTGAATATAACGAGCGCGGGCTCGATCTTTGCAACGCGCTCCTCCATTGCCTCGCCCGCCTCCTCGGTGAGCCTTGCAGCTATCTTCTTCATCGTTTCGTCGCCTTCTCCAACGCGAAGACCGATCTTGAGAATGTGGCAGGCAGATTCGGGAAGCAGCTCGGTTTCGGAAAGGGCGGCCACGAGGTCGCCGTTTTCTTCAAGCTTTGAAAGGCATTCCTCGCATCTTTTCTTGGCGCGGGGATTGTCGGAAAGAAGGCGTGCCGCAGTTTCAACGCCCTCCTCAAGAGGCATTCCGCTGCTGATTGCCATGGAAAGAGCCTCTGCAAAATTGGCATTGTTGATCTTGCGGTACATACCCTTGTCACCGCGGGTGAGTGTCCAAAGCATCTTTGCCTTTTCTCTTGCGGCAGGGATCATCAGCACGAGAGCAGAGGCGATGATAACGACACCAAGAACGATACCCACGTAGGGAAGAGCCTTGTTCAGTATTCCGCCAAGGGCGAGAAGTGCAGCTGCAGGACCTGTGAGGCTTCCGCCGAGAGACGCATAAACGTTATCGAAAACGGGGAGCACACGTGTGAGAAGCACCACTATGACAACAGCCATCATAAACAGAAGCACGAGAGGGTAAGTGACAGCTCTTTTCAGCTGACGGCTCGTCCTTTCACGATCCTCGTAATAGCGGGAGAGGGAATCGAGGGTTTCCTCAAAACGTCCCACGCTCTCGCCCATTTTCAAAAGACCGACCACGTGAGCGGAAAAGCATCCCGCCTCTGACAGTGCGTCGGAAAAGGCGGTGCCTTCCTCAACCTTTTTCGAAAGCTCCGAAAGCAGCGCCTTGAAGGTGGCGTCCTTTTCCTCTTCGGAGAGGATATCGAGTCCGTCGTAAAGCTGAATTCCCGAATGTATTAAGGTTGAAAGCTGACCGAAAAGATCGGCAAGTGCCATATTGGTAAGCTCGGGGTATTTCATTTCGGAATGGTCTCCTTTGATAAAATCTTTAATGGATCAGTAAATGTATTTGGACGTGTAGTTGACCTTGTCGAGGCCGGATGAGCCAACGGAGGAAGCAAAGGTGGGGTCCATGAACTTCCATGACGTTCCGTTGAAGAAGATGGCACCGTCCACCCAGCCCTTGTCGGGGGACCACACGCTTATCCATGCGTGATACTGATCGTCGGCATAGCCAACAACAAGCTTGCAGGCAATGCCCTGAGAGCGGAGCATACCTGCCATCAGTGATGCGTAATCGAAGCAGATGCCCTTCTTTTCCTTAAGCACCTTGTCAAGATCGGGCAGATAACCGCTCGTTACAGTTGCTGCCTTGTCGTAATCGTATTTTATGTTTGTGATAACGTAGGTGTAGATGGCCTCCACCTTTGCGAGAAGATCCTTCTTGCCTGCAACGATGGTGGCTGCCTTGTTCATGGTGTTTGTGGCGTTGAGATAATTAACGTACTGGTTGGGACGTATGAAGGGAGCAAACTCGTCCTTCAGGGTGACGTCGTGGGTGACGGACGCAACGACCGAATACTTATTTCCGGAAACGTTCTTGAACACCGTGATCTTGTAAGAGCCGTTGCCGTCGGAGAGGGGAAATACCTCCCACTGCTTCGGCGTGATATTGTAGGTGTAGGTGGCGGTGGGACCCTTCACCTGAACCTTGAGACGGACATCGGAGTCTGCGCCGAATTTCACCATAACGTATCCGTCGGCGGTGTTTGAATAGTCGATGAGGGCGTCGCCCTTGGACTTTGTGAGTACACCGGATGCAACGGGCTTCAGAAGAATGATCTCGGCAGGCTTCAGAATTTCCTCCAGCTTATCGCCTTCGCTTTTCTTTGTGGTGGTTTCTTCCTTCTTGGTTGTCGTTTCTTCCTTTTTGGTCGTAGTTTCTTCCTTTTTGGTGGTCTCTTCTTCCTTGGGAGGCTC
>JAZMZX010000041.1:0-9481 GCA_045586225.1 Eubacteriales bacterium | reverse complement strand
CCGTATATATCCCCCTCGGCGAGCTCGTTGACCTTGAGGCTGAAAGAAAGCGCCTCACCGCGGAGCTTGACAAGAACGCAAACGAGATCAAGCGTCTCGAATCGAAGCTTTCCAATCAGGGCTTCGTTGCGAAGGCTCCTGCAGCAGTTGTTGAGGGCGAGAAGGCCAAGCTCGAAAAATACAAAGAAGTCCGCGCAGGACTCGAAGCGGCTCTCGCAGCCCTTTGATTTGAGATAAGCGGCGGCGGGAGATAAACCCCCGCCCTACGGAAAAAGAGCACGGACTCAAAGTGTGATGTTCTTATCGGAGAATAAAATAAGGGTATGAGCAGAGTCCAAGGCATTTGTAATACAAATGCGAAACTTGCGATAAACGCAGAAGTCACGTTATAGCCTCCCTCCGGGAGGGAGGGGGACCACGGAGTGGTGGAAGGAGCCTGCGTGACTTTGAGCTTAGATTAACTTTATTGTCACGCACTCTCCCTCAGCCAGCTTCGCTGAGGAGCCTTCCCCCTGCTCTTTCTTTTGCCTATATTAATAAAATTCCCACAAACCGTTTCATTGGTCTGTGGGGATTTTTAATTGTAGCGATTTTTCCGTTAAGAACAGCAGAGAAAGCGTTCTGCTCTTTTTTGTATTTATCATTGTTGAACAAAAACGGCACCCTCTCGGGGTGCCGTTTTCGATTTGGCTTTATTTAATGGCCTCGATGTCAACTTCCTCGCCGGTGGTGAGGTCGTAGTAGATGGTTTCGCCTGTTATAAGATTATAATCCGCGACTATATTGGTGAGCGCTTCGTTAAAGGTGCTCTCCGATTTCTGAGTATTGCTTCTGAGCTCGGGGTAGCATGCACCGCATTTGTTCAGATAGCAAAAAATCGCGTCACCTTCGTGTCTTATGCTTGTGATAAGATCCAGAAGGCTATCGTTGGGGCCTTTTTTTCGCCATTTGTTCTGCAAAAAATGATCTGTGGGATCTGTGTTGTGCATCATTTGCTTGCTTTCGGCGATCTTTGCGGTCAGCTCAAAATCAAAGTATCCTTCATCGGGGGAAACGATCCGGGTTGCAGCAGGAGTAACGACTGAAACGGGGCAACTGCTTACAGTAAAGATGCTTGCCGGAGCTTTATCCTCTGCCGTGGGATGATCAACGGCGAATACGGTGACAAAGCAAATTACGATAACTAAAACTAAAATGATGGTTTTTCTCATACAGTGTACCTCCATAGCACTTTATTGATCTTGTGATATTTTTTCAACTATCAAGTTGTAAAACTGCGTATGGAACAACTACACCATAATTATACGGCCTGCGGAAATAATTGTAAATATCGGGATTCGCCTTTTTATGGAATTCAGACGTGGATTTACAAAACGTTAATATTTACTATAAGTTTGGCTCATTTGAAAATTATCTTTATATCACAGCGACCATCTTGCAATCGGGAGGGAGATTATTGTATAATTATAATGAAGTATTATAGCATCTTCGGTGATGCTTTATGCAGTTAGCATTTTTCGGAGAATACAGGATGAACGATATTATTCTTTCTCTTTCCAAAATAGAAAAAAGCTTTGGTGAGACCGTTGTTCTGCGCGGTGTCGACCTTGACGTTGCAAAGGGCGAGTTTATCACTCTTCTCGGCCCCTCGGGCTGCGGCAAAACCACGGTGCTGCGCATCATCGCAGGTCTTATCGATGCCGACTCCGGCACGCTTTCCATCGATGGCGCAGATATGACAGGCGTCGTGCCCGAAAAGCGCCCCGTGAATACCGTTTTTCAGAATTATGCGCTGTTCCCTCATATGACCGTTGCCGAAAACGTGGGGTATGCTCTGAAGCTTCGCGGCGTTAAAAAAGCGGAGATAAAAAAGGAGGTCGAGCGCGTTCTTTCTCTCGTTCGTCTTTCCGGATACGAAAAGCGCCGCCCTCACGAGCTTTCCGGCGGTCAGCGCCAGAGAGTTGCCATTGCAAGGTCCGTTATCGCAGGGCCGAAGGTGCTCCTTTTGGATGAGCCTCTCGGAGCTTTGGACCTTCAGCTTCGCCGTCAGATGCAGATCGAACTGAAGCATATACAGCAGGAGCTTGGCATCACCTTCATTTACATAACCCACGACCAGGAGGAGGCGCTCAATATGTCCAGCCGTATCGCAGTCATGCGCGGCGGTGTTTTTGAGCAGGTAGGCGACCCCTCCGAAATATACGACAGACCCAAAACCGCATACGTTGCGCGCTTTGTGGGCGAGGCAAACATCCTGCGCGGACGTGTTGTTTCCGCCGATGCGGCTACCGTAACGGTGAACGTTCGCGGAGCCAGCCTGAAGGCAAGCAGAAACGGCATCGACTTTTTCGGTGAGTGCACCGCTGCCGTTGCCGTCAGAAGGGAAAATCTCATGGTCTCCGACGGAGGCGACGGTATCCCTGCCACAGTTAAGGAGAAGAGCTTTGCGGGCGGTATGCTCCGTATCGTTCTTGATATAGGCGAGGGCGAGGAGGTAACGGCTGCCGCCTACGGCATCGACTCCGAATACAAAGTTGGCGACAGAGTGTTCGTTTCCTGGGAATGGGACCGCGCCGTTGCTGTTATCGAAACGGATGAGGAGTGAGGCTCACAGCATAATGAAAAGCATCAATCTTCAGAAAAAGCGGGAGCGGAATGCCACGCTGCTCACACTTCCCATGTATCTTTTCACCGTTGTGTTCGTGCTGGGACCGCTTATTTATATGGTCGTTCTGAGCTTTCTCACAAGAGGTGAAAAGTGGGGCATCGACTATGCCTTCACCCTTGATAATTATAAAAACATCGTCAGCCCCGTATACGGCGGCACCTTCTTTGAATCCTTGAAGCTGGGCCTCTTTTCAACGGCTGCCGTCGTTTTGATCGGATATCCCTACGGCTACTTTATGGCCAGATCCTCCCCCAAGTGGCAGAAGCGGCTCATGACCTTTCAGATGGTCCCCTTCTGGGTGAATTCTCTCATCCGCCTTTACGGCTGGATAATCATCTTCCGAGCAAACGGACTGCTGGATAAGCTTCTGATGGCGCTCCGCATCATCGATGAGCCCCTGAAGCTCCTTTACACGTATCCTGCCGTTATTGTAGGAATGATATACGTGCTTTTGCCCTATATGATATTCTCCGTTTATAACAGCATCGAAAAAATGGACTGGACGCTGGTGGAATCCGCACGTGACCTTGGGGCATCCCGGGCGCGCGCATTCTGGGACATAACCTTCCGCCTCTCCCTGCCGGGACTTTTGACGGGAGTTATCCTCACCTTTATTCCCTCCATGGGCCTTTTCTTCATCGCAGATATCCTCGGCGGCAACAAGGTGGTCCTTGTTGGTAACCTTATTCAGGAGCAGCTGATGAAAGCCCACAACCAGCCCTTCGCTGCGGCGCTTTCCGTGGTGCTGATGGCGATCACAAGCCTTCTCATATATCTCTACCGCCGTATGGCAAGGGTGGAGGAGCTTGAATCTGCTGTGAAGCGATAAGGAGGGCAAAGAATGAAAAAGAACAAAGGCGCGTTTTCCCGCGCGTATCTGGCATTTGTAACGACACTTTCCTACCTGCCCATTTTCGTTGTCGTTTTCTATTCCTTCAATGAAAGCAAGATCAGCTCCGTTTGGGGCGGATTCTCCTTCAAATGGTATGAAAAGCTCTTTGAAGACGAGGCAATGTTTGAGGCCTTGCTGATGAGCGTGCTTCTTGGTGCCGCCGCCGCAATTATCGCCGCGGTGATCGCAACTGCCGCCGCCATCGGCATGAAGGAATCGAAGCTTCCCTTCAAGGGCGTGATCGAGTATATCTCGTCTCTTCCCATAATGATACCCGAGATCGTTCTCGGTATGGTCTTTCTGGTGTATTTTTCGATGCTGGGAATGAATTTCGGCTTCGTAACGCTTCTGCTTGGCCACGTATCATTTTCGATCCCATACATCTATATGCAGGTGAAATCAAGGCTCGTCGGGCTCGACGAGTCCTACCTGGACGCCGCCCGCGACCTTGGCGCAGGCTCGGTGCGTGCGTTTTTCGATATAACCCTGCCGCTGATAATGCCGGCGCTTGTTTCGGGCATGTTTCTTGCCTTCGCCATGAGCTTCGACGACGTTATCATAAGCGTTTTTCTTTCCGGTGTGGGCAACAACACCTTGCCTGTCAAGGTGTATACCCAGCTCAAAACCGGAACAACACCCGAGATCAACGCACTTTGCACACTTATGCTGGCGGCAACGCTCGTGTGCTACGTAATTTCGATGGCAGTCTCGCTTTACGGGACCAAAAATATAAACCACAAGGAGAAATGATATGAAAAAGACGATCGTGCTCATTCTTGCACTTCTTATGTGCCTGCCCATTATGTCGGGCTGCTCTGACGAAGGTGAAGTTCTCACCCTTTACACCTGGGAAGGAATGTTCCCCGACGAGATCATAAAGGGATTTGAGGAAGAAACGGGAATCGAGATCAGATACGAGAATTTTGATTTCGATGAGACCATGCTTGCTAAGCTTCAGGAAACAAAGGGCAGCGGCTACGACCTCGTTATAGCGGACGATTACATCATCGAAGCCGCGATAGCTGAGGGGCTCGTTCAGAAGCTGGACACCGGCAAGCTCGAAAACTACGGCAATATCAACCCCGTATATCAGGGTCAGTTCTACGATCCCAAGAATGAATATACTGTTCCTTACGGTGCGGGAGTTCAGACCATCGTTTATAACCCCGCAAAGGTTTCCGTGGATATAAAGGGCTATGCAGACCTTTGGGACGCATCCCTTGAGGGAAGCATCGGACTTATCGGCAACTACCGCGTTATCAACGGTATGGCTCTTAAGATCCTCGGCGAAAGCTACAACACTGAAGACACCGCAGTTATCGCTGCAGCAGGCGAAAAGCTGGCGGCTCTTGCTCCCAACGTAAGACTCATCAAGGACGATAACCTTCAGGACGACCTTATCTCCGGTGAGGTAAACGTTGCCGTTATGTATACCTCTCAGGTTACCATGGCGATGCTCACAGACCCCTCCCTTAAGGTGGTATATCCCGAAGAGGGTATCGGTCTTGGCATAATGGCGGGCTTTATCCCCTCCGACGCCCCCAACGCTGAGGCGGCATATAAATTCCTCGACTATATCCTTGACCCCGAAAGAGGCGCAAAGTGCTTCGAGCACCTGGGATACTACTGCACATACTCCGCATCTGATGCGTATATCAATGACGAATATAAGAGCTTCCTCACTCTTCCCGAAGGCGTTGGCGCCGATGCTGAAATGATAAAGACAGTCAGCGGCACCGCAGATGAAGCCCATATGGAAGCTTGGGTGACCTTCAAGTCCCTTTGCGAATAAGACAACGAGTAATATCAGCAAGGAGAATTTATGTCTCGCAGATTTTATAGAGCGATAGCGGCTTTCCTCCTCATATCGCTTATATCCGTAAACGCAGTTTCCTGCGGCAACGGAGGCAACGTTGAAACCACCGGCGAAACGGAAACCGAATATATCTACGTGCCTGAGGAGACCACCTCCGACGGTGTGCTCACTCCCGAGCAGGTTGGCGAGGGCATATGCTTTCTGAATTCCTTTGCCAAGGTGGGCGTTGAGCTCACCTGCCACGGCTACCCCGACGGGGTGACCTATAAGTGGACTATCGAGCACATGGTTGACGGCGAAGAGGAAAGCTTCGAAAACACCACCGGCGTTTACACTCCCGATGAGGACGACCTTGAGTCGTTCATCACCGTAAGCGTTGAGGGACACGAGGACCTTTCCATTTATTGCAGCGAGCTTCCCGTGCTTTACTTCACCGGCGACACAAAGTATCAGTCTGTGTCCAAGACGGAATATGCCGACGTGTATCTTACGATGCAGGGCAATTCCACCACGGTGACGGGTCTTTACAGCGGTAATGCCCAGCTGAAGGTGCGCGGTAATTCCACCGCAGGTCTTGAGAAGCGTCCCTTCAAGCTCAAGCTTGAAAATAAGGAAAATATGCTCGATATGGCCGATGGCTCCAGCCGCCATTGGGTGCTTCTTGCGAATGCGATCGACCATACCCTTATGAGAAACAAGCTTCTCTATGATTTCTCCGGCGCGATCGGCACCGAATATTATACCAAGAGCGAAAACGTCGTTCTCATTTATAATGGCAGGTACTACGGTGTGTATCAGCTTTGTGAGCAGATACGCATCTCAAACGACAGGGTCGACGTTTACGACTGGTCTGATGCCGCTGAGGACGTTGCCAAGGCATTGGCAAAGAAGCTCCGCGACGAAGGCAAGATCACAGCCGACGAGCTGGATGCCACCATGCTCGACATCGAGGAGGTGCTCACCTCCGACTGGGGCTGGATCGACGACGGAAAGTTCGACTATAATAAAAAGCACTATACCTTCGAGGAGTTCGGTGTGACGCTTCCCGAAAAAACGGGTGGCTACATCATGGAAATGGACTTCTACAGCAGAGACAACCGCAATCTTGCGCGCATTGAATCTGCGTACAGACAGCCTCTCTATTTCAGCCATCCCAAGATCGAAAACGAAGACAGCGCAGATTCCTTCATGGATACGAAGCTTTATAATAATGCATATAAGTATATGCAGAGCTTTGAATATGCCCTTCACAGCGACGATTTCATTTTCGATTCAAAGGATACCCACTACGCAGCCACCGGCATGATGAACTGGGGCGGATGGGCACCCGGCTGGGGAGACTGGGGGGATTCCGATGCCACCGATAATTACGGCTACACCTATAACATTGTAAAGTACACAGACAGAACACACGACGGCTGGCACTATTCCGATTTCTTCGATATGGACAGCCTTGTGAATAACTTCATCTTCTGTGAGTTCGCCATGAACTGGGATAGCATGAAGAACAGCTTCTTCTACTATAAGGACGTTGACGGTAAGGCATACGTTGGCCCGCAGTGGGACTTCGACTGGGCTTGGGGCAACATCAATATGTTTAACATCAATACGTATTATCCCGAATCCTGGCACACAACTGAGGATGCCTTCACGGTCGAGCAGTATTATCAGAAGGTGCAGTGGAACCGCATGCTCATCAGAGACCCCTATTTCCTTGCTCTCGCATACGAAAAGTACCACGAGATACGAGATACCGTTATCGAGGATATGATCAAGGACGGCGGCCTTATCGACACCTACATCAAGGATTACCGCACCGCAGCCCTTGCAAACGATAACAGATGGCGCAAGACCTATAAGTCCTATCACGGCGAGGAATACGATGATGCCTGCGCAAGCATGCTCGACTTCCTTGACACGAGAATCGCCTGGCTCGACGAGCAGTTTGAGTCTATGGACACCTTCGTTGATTCCCTCGGCTACTATAACCCCTCGCCTCAGGTGAAGGTGAAGAGCGTCACCGTGGGCGAAGCACAAACGGTGATCACGGCAACAACGAGCCACTCCAAGGCACTGAAGATATCCTTCCAGGTGAACGGAACCACCATCGTGGAAGCGGATGTTAAGGACGGAGAGGCTACCGTTACGGTGGATAATTCCTGCCTTGACGGCGACGGCGTAAACTGCGTCGAGGTGAGAATCGTCAATGCTAACGGAGGTTATATATACAACACCAAGCAGTCAAACGACGGCGTATATAACGTTCCTTATTCCAACTATAAAACGTTCTATGTGAACGGCGGAAAATAACCGTGAAAAAAGATCCCCGGGAAGAATCCCCGGGGATCTTTTTACGTTTTTTTGATCTCTGTGCAAACAGCGCCGTCAGGAGCTGTGACGATGGCGTATAGGGAGCTGTTGTACCGCCCCGTTTTCAGATAGTGCTCCATCATATGCTTTGCGGAAACAGGCATTGAAAGCTCACGAACAGAATCGAGAGGAAACCACCTGCAAACGCCCTCGTTTGAGGTGAGCTCTTCGTTTACGCTGTCCTTGAGTCGGGCGAAGAAGTAGTAATTCTGCCGTATCTCGCCGTTGTGATCGCGAAGGGTTATATAGCGGAGGGAAAGGTCTTCAACGGAGTCCTCGGTCAATCCCAGCTCCTCCGAAAGCTCGCGAAGGGCACAGGCACGGGGATCGTTAAGCTCTTCCTTTTCAAAGTGGCCGCCTGCAGATGCGACCCACAGCTCGTTTACGATGCGTGAGCCTTGGCGATATAGCATAAGGACGTTATCATCGCGGGTCAGTATTACAGACGCCATATTGCGTAGCTTGTCTGTGTGTCTCATTTTGGACCTCCGTGGCTTTTATAATGATCATATAGGTGATCTTCATAGTCTGTATTATGCCATAATTTTTTCAAAAAGTAAATGGGACGGTGTGGGCTTTACAAATTGAACCGCCCTTTTGATTAAAGCAAATCGTAATCGATTGCTTCAGTCGCCGCACTTGAAAAAATAAAAAAGCGTTGCCGTAGCAACGCTTTTTTTGAAGTATCCCTTTCGGGACGTAATTATCTCTTGGAGTTTATGAAAACCGATTGATATCGTGGATATCGTCTGATAAAGTGTTGGTATTTTTTATAGCTTCGGACATCAAAAGAACATCAATTTCTTTTCAAATTAAAGCAACCATACATACCAACCCAAAAAACTAACAGCAATCATAATTAGTATTGCAAGAAATGGTGCAAGCAAAAAGCCAAGTACCACTTGACTCAAAACTTCCCGTGGCGTCATTTCTCCACAATGCGGGCATCTTTTTGCTCTTGGTGATATTTCTGCATCACAGGTTTTACAGGTAATAGTTTTTTTCATATTCACACATCATTCAGCGTTTTTAGTCAATATGAATTTCATCACATTTTCTTCGTCTTCGTCGCTCAAGCTATCATCATAAATTATTTCGAGTTCTTTCCAATCAGGAGAAGTTTGAAAAAGGAAGTATCCGTTTGCTTTTCTTCCTGGTTCAACAGGAACGGTGGTCAGCGGGAAAGCATCATCTATTAATACACCATAAAGTGTTTGAGTTGTTTTAACACCATCAATATAAAATTCTTCCCAAAAAATACTGAAACTTTGAGATTCATCAGATATATTTTCAATTTCAAAAAAGACTACAACAAATTCTGTTCCTTCTTCAGCAGTCGTGAACGGGTCAAGTTCCTTTTTAATTTGACATTCTTTATATGTCATTTTCCACTTTTCATTCATTTGTTCCGTGGCACTGATGGAAAAGAAAGTTTTATTCTCTCCATCTGTTGCTTTTTCGGTTTCATTTTGCGAAGTAGTTGTTTCTTGTTGCTTATTTTCATTGTCGCTTGAATCATCTGAGAATATGATGGAGATGAAAATGATCGCGAAAATAATCACTATTACGCTAAATGCAGTTGATAAGACTTTTTTCATTGTGTCCTCCTAAACATTTGATTATAAAATTTATTATAGCACAATGCATGCAAAAAACAAGTGCAAAATACACTAATAATTACGCGCATAAAACAGCGTGTGTATTGTTTGGATAAAAAGAAGTATAATTATATTGC
>JAZMZX010000040.1:0-9000 GCA_045586225.1 Eubacteriales bacterium | reverse complement strand
CGGTCTTCTGAGCATGTCGGCAGGACACATCGGCCAGGAAACCGCATACTCGATGCTGACCGAGTACGCAGGTAAGGTGTTCATAGTACACCGCCTCGACCGCGACACCATGGAGCAGGTACGTATCCCCATGACAGAGGTAAAGGCGTACATCGAAAAGGCTCTCGAATTCTAAGATTTAATAAAAAAGCACCCGAAACGGGTGCTTTTTTTGTTTCCCGGCGATTACCGCGCCCCATTCGCGCAAAAAAAGGAGAGTCTTCCGACTCTCCTTTTTTATTTGGGATCAATATTTTATTCCTTGCGGACGGGCATTGCAAGAGCAAACACAGCGGTGAAGATAACGATGGCTGCCGCCGCGGAAACGGAGGCGCCGCATCCCTTCTCCTCTTCGGGTGCTTCCGTTGCGGGAGCTTCCGTGTCGGTGGTGGGCGCTTCGGTGTCTTCGACCTCAGGCTGCGCCTCGATGATATCCATGCTTACGGCTCTGTCGTTGGTGAAGTAGAACTTCACGTAGTCGATCTGTCCGCCGTAGCTGCCGCCCTCGGCGCCGCGGCCCAGATAGCCGCTGCCCTGACATACGTCAGCGGGAAGGATAGCGCATTCCGCGCATGCAACGGTCTCGCCGCCAACGGTGAGCGCCGCCTTGCCTTCAACGAAGGTGATGATGACCTCGGTCCATTCGCCCGTGGGAAGAGGTGCCGCTGCCGTGAGCTTCACTTCCTCATCGCCCTTTCTGATAACGAGCTCAGCCTTGCCCTTGTCGTTGGAGGGGGTCAGATACACGTATCCGTCCTCGCCGCCGAACCAGAACACCTTCTCGTCGGCGCTCTTGCCGTCCCACTTCACGTTCACAACTATCTGAAGGTCACGGGAGGAGAGTGCGGAGCCGTCGAGGATGATATACTGAGACTCGCCGTCGAAGCTGTAATATCCGTCCTCAAGCCACTCTGCTCCGCGTACGAGAGCGTAGGTGGAGGAGTACTTTTCGGGCGTGGTGGCGCCGTCGTTCTTATCGAAATCGTAGCCGAGGTAGAGGTTTTCCTCAAACTTCAGCTTGCGGACGTACTGTGTATCGTTTGCGAGAGTGAGGTAGCCGGTAACGGTGCCCTTCTTGTGGCGGGCGCCGCTGTCGTCGTAGGTGTCGCCGTCGGTGACGCCCTGACCGGAAAGCTGACCTGCCGCGGTGAGAAGAGAAAGTCCCTTGGCGATGCCGTTTTCGGTGATCTTATAGTTGCCGTAAACGTACGCGGATTCAAGGACCTGTCCGTTGCCGGAAACGGATGCGTTGCCGGAAACCACGGCGTAATCGCCCACGTGTGCGTTTTCGGAGAGCTTTGCGGAGCCTGCAACGATGGCGTTGCCGTCCACAACTGCGTTATCCTTGATGAAGGCGGAGCCCATAATGACCGCATGGTCCTCGATTCTTACGTCGCCCTTGATAACGGCCTTTCCAAGCACCATTGCATCGGGTCCGACGTAAACGCTGTCCGCAACCTTTGCGGTGTTCGCAACGAAGCCGCCGCCGTTTACGTGATAGTCGCCCTTCACGCCCGTTTTGGAGATCTCATATTCGGAGGGAACTGCACCCGTAAGCTCAACCTCGTAGGGGTAGCGGTTCTTTTTGAAGAAGGAAAGGGTGGATTCCTGAGTGAATGCGTCATACTGCTTATAGGTCTTGATATCGGGAGTTGCCGCAACGGTGAGGTACGCCTCGTCAACGTCCTTGGCAGAAACCTTCATGGTCTCGCCGTCGCCGAAGAGCTCGGAATATTCGGTCTCGTCGCCCTTCACGGTGACGATGCAGGCTCTCCAGCCCGCGCCCTTCACCTCGGTGAGTCCGCGGAGGGTGACCTCTATCTCATCGCCCGTAATATCGAGAGGAGTTACAACGTATGCTGCCTGCTGAGGCGCGCGCTCGGTGGGCACGGTATAAACGTTTTCGGTGCCGATAACGTGCTCGAGCTTGGTGTAGAACTGCTGCCAGAAGAAGTCTTCATATGCAACGCCGAAGCTGTTCACGCGGCGCAGGTAGTTGCTCTGACGGGCAAGGTCGAGCGTTGCCATATGAGCCGCATAATAGCCGAGGGTATCGGAAAGATCGGCCGCTGCCAGATCGTCGACCATATTATAGATGATCTTGGAGGGGGAGCCGTTCTGCAGGAGCGTGGCAACGAAGTTGGAGCCGTAGCCCTCAAGTCCGTCGGGATTCTCGGTGAGATACTGCAGGAAAGGCCATGCCTCGTAGTATGCGCGGCCGTTTGTTGCCGTAAGGCTCGCCGCACGGAGGATGAAATAGGAAAATTCAGTGGAGAAGCCCTCGTTCGAGGTGTAATATTCGCTTGCAAGGTACTGCTCACGGTACCAGTTTGCAACTGCCTCGTACCAGGAGCCCAGGTATGCGCCGCCTGCCCAGCTGTTGAAGCCCTGAGCAAACTGGGTCACGTGGCCGAATTCGTGGGGAGTTACCCAGGTTTCGGGCTTATAGACCATGGCCGCCTGGTCGCACATCAGGTATGCATATCCCTGAGAGTCGATTCCTGCGAAAGCCCAGCCCTCGCCGTAGCCGGCGATACCGGTGTTCATAATGATAACGTTGACCTTATAGTGTGTCTTCTGGTCACCGGTCTTGTTTGTGCAAAGGGAGGGAGGAGACATACCGAGATCGTTTATATAAAGGTCCCAGCAATCCTCAAGGATCTTGCAGTTGCCCTCCAGCCATGCCTCTGTGATGGCAGCGTTGTTCTTGTCGCCCCAGAGCACCTGGAAGTGCTCGCTCTGATAGGAATTGTACTTATCCGCGGAAACGGTGTACGCGCCGTCCTTTACGGGACGGATGTGATATTCGATGCCGTCCTCACCGATGGTGGAATCGGGCATTTCGGGCTTTTCGGGCTCGTCGGGCTCTGTGGGAGCCTCAGGCTCTTCGGGAGCCGTGGGCGCATCGAAGGTGCCGTAAAGGGCCTTAACGGTATCTGCGTCAAGCGCGGTGTCGTAAACTCTCAGCTCGTCGTAGTACATGGTGGCGGGAACGTCCCATGCGTTGACGGCAACGTAGATGGCAGCGTCGTCGTAGCCGCCCTCGCCGAACATTGCGGGAAGGGTGGTGGCAGAGCCGCTTGCATAGCCGGGAATGAGAGAGCGGGAGAAGTTATCAACGGTGTTTGCCACCTCTTCTCCGTTATAGTAAAGAACGCCGTAGCCGTCCTTCACGGTGAAGGTGATGTATGTCCAGCCGAAGGTATCCGTATCGGAGATTCCCTTTTCGGGAATTGCGCCGACCTTGGAATTGTTCGAATCGTTGCTTCCGATGGTGGGTGCGGAGCCCCAGGAGGAGCCGTCAAAATCTGCCCAGAGACCGAGCCACGCGGAAAGCGAGGGGTCCGTGTGGGATTGGGAGCCCATCCAGACAACGGGTGCTGCGAAATTGCAGCTGTCGGCCTTTGCCCAGAAGGAAACGGTAAAGTCGTCGTCCGTGGGCTTGCAGTCCAGCTTCAGGCCGTTGCCTGCCGCCGTGCTGACGTAAAAGGCAGAATCGGCAAGACCGTCCTTATAAGCGGGAGTGCCGCTTGCCTTGCTGAAGGCAGCGCCGACGAATTCAGCCTCGCCGCCTGCCTGATTTTTAAGGTCTCCGTCAAATTTATAGTATCCGATAAGGTCGGCATCGAGATCTGCCGCGCCCACGGAAACGGTACCGCCCACCGAGAACACTGCGGTGAACAGCATCGAGAATAAAAGGAGCCATGCTGTTTTTTTCATATTTCCCCCCTTTGCAAGCAAGCCTGCAAGTGAACTTTTGTGTACAAATCTTCATCGGCGCTCGAAAAAACGCCTCATATTCATACCTTTTTAACAAAAATATTATATCACCGGAGAATTTCTCTTGTCAACACTCACATATAATTATATGCACGTTAAGAATTGCGCAAAAAAACGTGCGAAAGCTCGCCTTCGCACGTTTTATTCATTCTGCCGCTATAACGATGCACATTTTGTCGCCGCTCAGCCTGTAGCCAACGCAAAGAGTGCCCTCGTATTTTGCCGCCACTCTCTGCAGCGCCGTCTCCGCCTTTTCCAGAAGCTCGTAGCTTACAACAAGAGCTCCGTTTTCCTCACCCGAATCGAGATACGCCGCCAGCGCAAGCATAGCCTCGTCCTTTCTCTCGCCAGAAACGGTCACCAGCACGCCGCCGTTACAGCCCTCGGCTGCCGCGATGCCGTAAAAGAGGTCCGCGATCCTGTCGGGCACGGTGTCGGAATAGTAAAATCCGTCGGTGCGCCCGGTTTCGGGAGAAACGCCTCCGTCCTCATCCTCGGGGGCATCCCCATCGCCTTCGGGCACTCCGGGCACAACGTCGTCCTCATCGGGAGACATGCCTCCGTTGGGATAGAAATTTTCGCCCTCGTCGGCGGCGTTGTCCCCGCCGAAAATGTCCTCGAAAAAGTCGCCGTAGTTTTTGTCGGCTCCGTCGGGCGCTGCGTCCTCGGCATCCACTCTGTCGCCGATAGCATCGTTCATATTGCCGCTTGCGGGAGCATCGAATTTCACACCGAAGCCAAACGCATTCAGCATAACGGCAACGCCCGCAAACACCGCCACCGCAGCTGCAGCACCTGACACACTGCGCAAAAGCCTGCGCCTGCGGTATGCCTTCGCCTCCGCCTTCACCGCCGTCATAACTCCGAGGCGCAGGCCTTCGGGAGGCTCCGCCTCCGACGCCTTCACCGCAAGGAGCATCCTTTCGCACTCCTCAAGCTCGCGTCGGCAGGCCTCGCACCCCTCAAGATGGCGGCGAAGCTCGGCAAGCTCCTCCGTTTCTCCGTCCTCGCGGTGCTCTAAATAATCGAAAAAGAGTTCCGACATGCGGGCACAGATATTATCTTTTTCCGTCATTACGGACCTCCTTTCCCTCCGTCGGCTGCCTTCGCCGCGGAGCTTACGCTATTATTGACGGCAGGAGCTGCCGTTTTGTTCCCGTTTTTGAGAAATTCCTTTAGTTTTTTTCGGCCCCGTGAAAGTCTGCTTTTCACCGTGCCCACGTCAACGTCCAGAGCAGCTGCCGCCTCCGCGTAGCTTTTGCCCTCCATATCGCAAAGGATGAGCGCCTCGCGGTAGTGGTCGGGCAGGGATCTTATTCCACGGCGCACCTGCGCCACCGTCTCCTGCCTTTCCGCCGCCTCCTCGGGAGTGTCGTCGGTGTCGGCAATGGGAAGCTCCGCCTCCTCCCCATCCCTGTCGGTGACGGTGATCGGTGACGTTGGCCGCTCACGGCTTCGCAGCAGGTCTGTAACGGCGTTTTTCGCCACCGTCAGTATAAATGCCGAAGCCGAGCCGTCGCGGTAGGTGGCGGCACCGCGCCACAGCTTCAAAAACGCATTTTGCGATGCGTCCTGAGCGTCCTCTCTGTTTTCCGTCCGAAAGAAGGCAAGATTATAAACGGCGCGCTCGTATCTGCCGTAGAGCTCCGCAAAGGCGCGCTCGTCCTTCGCCGCCGTGAGCCTCAAAAGCTCCCCGTCGGTGAGATCTTTATAGCTTTTCACCGTGTACCGCCTCCCTTCGTCAGTATCGTTTCGCGTCAGTCCTGCTCCTCTGTGAGCTCGTAGAGTATCTTGACCATCTCCCCGTGTGTTTCCGCACGCATGATGCGGTCGCGGACGGAGGTGGCGCCGCGAAGCCCCTTTATGTACCATGCAAAATGCTTCCGCGATTCAAGAGTGCCGATAAGCTCTCCCTTGTCCTTTATCAGAAGCTCCGTGTGCATAACGGCTGTGGCAAGCCTTTCATCCACTGTGGGCGGAGTGAACTCCTCCCCTGCAAGGGTCTTTCCGATCTCGTCGAAGACCCAGGGATTTCCGAGAGCGCCTCTGCCCACAGCAACACCGTCGCAGCCCGTGTATTCCATCATCCGTTTTGCATCGGCTCCCGTGAGCACGTCACCGTTGCCGATGACGGGCACGGACACCGCCGCCTTTACGGCGCGGATGACGTCCAGGTCTGCCGAGGGAGCGTAAAACTGCTCTCTCGTCCTTCCGTGGATGCAAATGAGCGCGGCTCCCGCCGCCTCAAGGCGCTTTGCAAGCTCGGGGGCGTTTTTACCCGTGGGCGCCGTTTCCCAGCCTGCCCGCATCTTCACCGTGAGAGGCACTCCCGTGCCCTCAAGGGCGCGGACGCAGGCCTTCACTATCCTCTCGGCAAGGAGCGGCTCCTTCATAAGGGCACTTCCTTCGCCGTTTTTAACTATTTTCGCAACGGGGCATCCCATATTCACGTCGATAGCGGCGGGGATATTGGCTGTGCGGCAGCCCGGGTAGGATGCCGTTGCAAGCTCCCGTGCTGCTGCGGCCATTATTTCGGGGTCGCTGCCGAATATCTGCACCGCAAGGGGGGTGTCCCCATCCTCGATGACGGCGAGACGCGCCGTTTTTTTATCGCGGAACATCATCGCCTTTGCCGACACCATCTCCGTTGTGGCGTAGGCAAGGCCGAATCTGCGCGAGATCTCCCGCATGGCGTGGTCTGTGGCGCCCGCCATGGGCGCAAGCATCACGCCGCCTTTTATTACCGTATTTCCAAGCACTGTATCAGGCATAATTCTCTCCGTTATTTGATGAATAAATTATATTTCACAAATGTGTCCGTTATATGAACGCGCGCCGCGCCTTTCCCTCAGAAGCCGAATTTTGTAGCCTGCAAATATTGACAAGAGGGATACATAAAGTTATAATAAAATTAACAATTCAGACTTCGCCTCCGGAGAGAAACACTCAAACGGCGACGAGCTCTACCAAAAGGAGAAAATTTATGAAAAAGATCCTCTCACTGCTTCTGGTTGCAGTAATGGTTCTTTCCGTTTTCATCTCCTGCAGTGACACACCCGACGACGGCGGTCAGGGCACAGGCGCCCCCGTTGGCGACGGCTCCAATGCAGGCAACGAATCCGAAAGCACCGCAACCGAGCTCAAGCTCCCTGACGTTAACTACGACGGAAGAGAATTCCGCATCCTCGGAAAAGGTAAGTCTCAGGCTCACTGGAAGAGCATGGACCTCACCGCCGACGAGCTCTCCTCCGACGCTATCAGCCTTGCGGTTTACTACAGAAACCTTGCAGTTAATGAAAAGTACGGCATCACCGTCGTTGAATACGAGGTTGCCGATTACTTCAATCAGCTTGCTGAAGTTTCCCTTTCCTGCGGCGCCGGCACCGACGAGTACGACATGCTCTGCCTGAAGCCCGAAGCCGTTATTTCCTCTCTCGTTAACAACGGTTACCTCATCGACCTTAATGAGATGACCTATATGAATCTCGACGCTGAATGGTACGACCACAACAGTATCGAGCAGCTCTCCCTCGGCGGCAAGTCCTTCCTGGCAACGGGCGCTATGCTCGTTATGGATGATGACGCCACCGGCGCTGTCTTCTTCAACAAGGGTCTCGCAGCCGTTTACGAGGTTGAAGACCTCTATAAGAAGGTTGACGACGGCTCCTGGACCATCGATGAAATGAACAAGTGGTCCATGCACGTTGCAACCGACGACAACGGTAACGGCACCATGGACGTTGCGACCGACATCTGGGGATGCCTCACCGAAAAGTCCACCACTCTTGCATTCGTTGCAGGCGGTAACCTCAGAATCATGGATAAGAACGACGAGGATTACCCCATCGTTGCAGCAGGCTCCGAGCAGTACTACAACATGCTCGACAAGGTTCTCGTTCTCTCCAACAACTTTGAATGCACCATGTTCGCAGAGGCTCTCTCCGGCTACGGTGACGTTTGGGTAGAAGCACTTGACGTTGCCTTCAACGAAGACCGCGCTCTCTTCTACGCAGCTTGGCTCAACCGCGCGACCCTCTTCCGCTCCATGGAGACCGACTTCGGTATCCTTCCTTATCCTAAGTACGATGCGGACCAGCAGACATACCACTCCTTCGTTTCCCTCTACTGCGCGAACTCCATCTCGGTTCCCTACACCGTAACCGATATCGATTTCGTTTCCACCGCTATTGAAGCTCTCTCCTACGAGAGCATGTATAACAAGAACTCCCTTACCGAGGCTTACTACACCAAGACCCTCGAATCCAAGGGCGCACGTGACGAGCAGTCCCAGAGAATGCTCGACATCATCTTCGAAAACACCGTTTTCGATCTTGGCTACATGTATAACTGGGGCAGCGTTTGCTCCACCATCACCAACATGGCAGGCGTTGCAAACGGCACCGCAGACGGCTTCACCGGTAAGGTAACCGCCATCACCAAGGCAACCAACAAGGCCATCGAAAAGACGATGGATAAGGTTTTTGAATATTAATAAGCTGAGCTTTGATACATAAAACCGCAAGGATCCCGGCAGGTAATACCTGCCGGGATCCTTTTTGTGCGCCCGAAGCGCGCCGGCGCTCATTTTTCTTCAATTGTTATATTGAAAAGCGACGGGCTTTTTGTTATAATTAAGATTGGACTATTACGTGCACGGAGGTATGGGAAATGCAAAATGCAGGCTGTCTTTCTTTTGTTTTGTCTATAGCGGCTTTTGTTTTCGCTGTGATCATCGTTTTATGAAGCACCTCCGCACCGTTTATCTCATTTTTGCCGTGGCGCTCATTCTTGCGGCGGCAACCGTTATCTCCGCCGCCGAGGACCCCGTATCCCCCGCAGAGGCCGAGCAGCTCCCGATAAAGGTTTCGGGCGTTTCCGGCGCCTCCACCCTCACCGACGGCAAATACGACACCTATGAAAAATACAAAGGCTCCGCCGACATCACCGTGACCGCCGAGGGAAACATCGCTTTTCTTTACGTTATCTTCGACAAGGTGCCGGGAGAGTGGACTCTCTCCGCCGACGGCTCACGTGAGGAGCTCGGCAAAAACGGATTCCTCCACGAATATGTGAACGTTGCCGGATCGGTCGGTGCCGCCTCCTCACTGACGCTCTCGTTTGACGACGGCGTTTCTATCTCCGAGATATACGCCTTCGGGGAAGGCGAGGCTCCCGACTGGG